>JAFSRK010000250.1 GCA_017446165.1 Ruminococcus sp. | reverse complement strand
TAACCGTCTATCGGATAACTCCTTGTACTTATATTATAGCATTGAATGGTGAGATGTCAATATTATTTATGATATTTTGTGCCGCGGGAGATCTGGAACGCACGGTAGATCTGCTCGAGCAGCATCACGCGGCAGAGCTGGTGCGGGAAGGTCATCTTCCCCATGCTCAGCTTGAAATCCGCGCGGGCTTTCAGCTCGTCGGACAAGCCCCATGAACCGCCGATGATGAAGTCGACGGCGCTTGTCTGAAGCTGGACGCTTTCAAGGCGTTCGGACAGCTCCTCGGAGCTGATGTTCCTGCCCTCGACGCACATCGCGATCACATAGTCGCCCCTGCCGAGCTTGTTCATGATGCGATCGCTCTCGGCGGTGATCGTATTTCTGATCTCTGCGGGCGAGGGGTTCTCCCCTACCCTTTCCTCCGGCAGCTCGGTCACGCTGAGCTTGCAGAGGGTCTTCATCCTTTTGCTGTATTCTTCCACAGCGTCGCGCAGATAGCTCTCCTTGAGCCTGCCGACGCAGATGATGTTCACACTCAGCATAGTCCACCTAGAATGTCATGGATTTTCGGTTGCTCTCCACGGGCGCAACGTCGAGGATGTAGTCGCTGTCGACCACCATACCGGCGGCGTTCAGCGAACGCATCGCCTCGCTCACGGCGATGGAGGGCAGGTTGTTTTCCTCGCTCAAATGTCCGAGGATGATACGAGTGAGTCCCGCTTCGACAAAGCCCGGCAGCGCCTCGGCGCAGGCAGGGTTGGAAAGATGCCCGCTGTCGGAGAGGATGCGCTTTTTGAGGATATAGGGGTAGGGTCCGTTTTTAAGCATATTCAAATCGTGGTTGGACTCGACGACGGCGAGGTTCGAGCGAGCAATCGCCGCCTTTGCGCTCTCGGTGAGATAGCCGGTATCGGTGACGACGCTCAGCCGTCTGCCGTCGGGGGTCTCGATGAAATAGCCGCAGCTCTCGGCGGCGTCATGAGAGGTCTCGACGCGCTCGACGCGAAAGTCGGCGGTCTCGATCACATCCTCGATCACGTTCAGCCGTGCCGAGGCGGGGACCTTGTCGGTACGCGTCAGCTCGCTGAGCGTCCCCTTGCTCGCGTAGACGGGGATATCATAGCGCTTGAGCAGTACCTTGAGGGCGCTGATGTGGTCGGTATGCTCGTGAGTGACGAAGATCGCGCGTACGGCGCGCATCGACAGGTCGTTGAGCGCAAGCGCGGCTTCGAGCTGTTTCAAATTGCGGCCCGCGTCGACGAGGATCGCGGTCGAGTTGCCTTGTATGTAATAGGAATTGCCCTTGCTGGATGAAAAGAGCGGTACGATCTTTGCCATAGATTCTCCGATCAATGTTGTATTACGGGAGGAGCAAGCCCCTCCCCTACAGAAAAAGGGCACCTCAGTGCCCTTTCATTATGCTGTTGTTGCGACCGCGTCGGGGTCGGGGATATAGATCTTCTTGATATCCGCGCCGAGCGCCTGGAACTTGGTGACGACGTCGGAGTAGCCGCGTTCGATGTAGCTGATGTTGCTGATCGAGGTGGTACCCTCGGCGACAAGTCCGGCGATCAGCATCGCCGCGCCCGCACGCAGGTCGGTCGCCTTGACGGGAGCCGCGGTGAGCGTGCCGCCCTCGATGATCGCGAGCCGTCCCTCGACGGAGATGTTCGCGCCCATGCGGACCAGCTCGCTGACGTACTGGTAACGGTTGTCCCATACGCTCTCGTTGACGATCGAGGTTCCCTTGACGGTCGTGAGCAGCGCCACGAACTGGGGCTGACAGTCGGTCGGGAAGCCGGGATGCGGCATGGTCTTGATATTCACGCGGTTCAGCGGACGCTTGGTCGCGTCGACGATGACCGCCTCGTCATATTCGTCGATCTCACAGCCCATCTCGCGCAGCTTCGAGGAGATGCTTTCGAGGTGCTTGGGGGTGATGTTGCGGACGGTGATCTTACCCCTTGTCGCGGCGGCGGCAGCCATGTAGGTGCCTGCCTCGATCTGGTCGGGGATGATCGAATAGGTCACGCCGTGGAGGTACTCCACACCGCGGATCTTGATAACGTCGGTACCCGCGCCGCGGATATTCGCGCCCATGGAATTGAGGAAGTTCGCGAGGTCAACGATGTGCGGTTCCTTGGCGGCGTTCTCAATGATGGTCTGACCCTCAGCCTTGACCGCCGCGAGCATGACGTTGATGGTCGAGCCGACGGAAACGGTATCGAAATAGATGCGCGCGCCGTGGAAGGACGCGGAGGCGTCGAGGTCGATGATCGCGCCGTTGATCAGCTCGTTCTTCGCGCCCATCAGCTGGAAGCCCTTCAAATGCTGGTCGATCGGACGAACGCCGAAGTTACAGCCGCCGGGCAGAGCTACCTTCGCCTTGTGGAAACGTCCGAGCAGCGCGCCGAGGAGATAGTAGGAGGCGCGCATCTTGCGCACGCCTTCCTCGGTCGCCTCATAGGTGTTGATCGGGCGGGGGTCGATGTCGAGGGTGTTCTTGTCGACGCGGCGAACCATCGCGCCCATATCCCGAAGGATATTCGCGATGAGGCTGACGTCGGAAATATTCGGTATATTTTCAATGCGGCAGGGTTCGTCGCACAGAACAACGCCGGGGATGATCGCCACGGCAGCGTTCTTGGCGCCGCTGACAGTGACCTCTCCGTAAAGAGGCTTGCCGCCGGAGATAACAATTCTTTCCAAAACCTACACTCCCTGAGAGTTTCTTTCTGTCGTCATATCGGAACAAGGACGGGTCACGGTTGCCCTTGTATACTGCAAAAAACAGCGCAGTTAACAGACGCAATATCGTCTACTGCGTTATAATAAAGATAATACAAAGGAGTGTCAAAGTCAACCGAAAAAAAGTTTTGTAATCAATTTTGGTGATATTGTATGTAATTCTTTAAACGGTATGTTTGTTTTTTCTATATTTATTATTCTTTAATGTAATTATTTTGTAATTAGATCCGCATAAAAACGGCGGGGGGAGCTCCCCTCGCCTTGTGCGTCGGATAGTGTTGTTTTTCTCAGGAATGCCAGTATTTTCTATCGAGGGAGCGGTACTGGATCGCCTCGCTGATGTGCGGGGAGCGGATGACCTCGCTTCGGTCGAGGTCCGCGATGGTGCGCGCAACCTTCATGATGCGGTCATAGGCGCGGGCGGTGAGGTTGAGCTTGTCGAACGCCGCCTTGAGCATCCTGTCAGCCTTGTCGTCCATCACGCAGACCTGTTCGAACTGCGCCGCCTCGATATGGGCGTTGCACTTGGTCGACGTCCCCTCAAAGCGCGCTGTCTGGATCTCACGCGCGGCGTTGACGCGCCGTCTGATCTCGGCGCTGGTTTCCTCGCCGGATTTCGCGGTCAGGTCGTCGTATTCGACCGGCGGCACCTCGACGTGGATGTCGATGCGGTCGAGCAGCGGACCCGACACGCGGTTGAGGTATTTTTGCACGGCGGCATCGGTGCAGGTACATTCCTTTTTCGGATGGTTATAATAGCCGCAGGGGCAGGGGTTCATCGCGGCAACGAGCATAAAGCTCGAGGGGTAGGTATAGGTGCCGTGAGCGCGGGAGATGGACACGACGCCGTCCTCGAGCGGCTGGCGCAGGATCTCGAGGGTCGCGCGGGAGAACTCGGGCAGCTCGTCAAGGAACAGCACGCCGTTGTGGGCTAAGGAGATCTCGCCGGGCTTGGGGATGGTACCGCCGCCGGTGAGTCCGACGCGGGTGACGGTATGGTGCGGCGAGCGGAAGGGGCGGTTCTCGATCAGCCCCGAGCCGCGCGGAAGCGTGCCGGCGATGGAATGGATCTTGGTGGTCTCGATGGTCTCCTCAAAGGTCATCTGAGGCAGGATGGTCACGAGGCGCTTGGCAAGCATGCTTTTGCCCGCGCCGGGCGAGCCGATGAGCAGCAGATTGTGACCGCCCGCGGCGGCGATCTCCATCGCGCGCTTCGCTTCGTTCTGACCCTTGACCTGAGAGAAATCGAGCAGGGAGATCTCGTCGTTCTTCACGGGATCGAACACGGCGGGGATGATCGGCTTTCTGCCCGCGAGGTGGTCGATCAGCTCATAGATGTTCCGCACGGGATAGACCTCGATGCCGTCCACCACCGCGCCCTCGTTCGCGTTCGCCGAGGGGACATAGAGCTTTTTGAAGCCCTCCTGACGGGCGGCGATCGCCATCGGCAGCACGCCGTTGACCCCTCTGACCTCGCCCGAGAGCGACAGCTCGCCGATGAAGGCGCTGTCGGAGATATCGGCGGTGATGTGGCGCATCGCGCGCAGGACGGCGACGAGGATCGGCAGGTCGTAGAGCGGGCCTTCCTTCTTGATATCCGCGGGGGCGAGGTTCAGCACCAGCCTTGAATTCGGGAACTCAAAGCCGCAGTTCTTCATCGCGGTGCGGACGCGGTCGCGGCTCTCCTTGACCGCCGTGTCGGGCAGACCGACGATGTCAAAGGCGGGCATCCCGCGCGAGAGATCCGCTTCGATCTCGATCGCATAGGTACTCAGTCCGAACAAGCCCAGACTGCTGCATTTCTCTACCATATCCGTACCTCCCCGACAAAATCGCTTTTATGTTCGAATACAATCCTATTATACCACAAACAGGTAGGGTTGGGTATCCAAACTTTATGCGAAATACTTGGATAAAATGCACAAAATTCATGGAAAATATCCCATTATATGGATAATTATATTTTGAAAAACAGGTTGACTTTTAGTCGCATTTTGTTTATTATTATCCTATATAGTTTTATAGTGAGGTGCTTTATCCTGAAAGACCATGTCCCGAACCGCGAGCCTCGCCTCTCGGATGAGGAACTGCTCCGGCGGTTTCGCTCGGGTGATGACGCCGCTTTCGAAAAAATCGCGTCAAGGTATCTGGGGCTGATTTCTTCCGCTTCGAAAAGATACCGCGGAATGTCGCCCGATATCGACGACGGCGATCTGGTCCAGGAAGGCATGATCGCGCTGTTGAGCGCCTGTCGCAGCTACCACGAGGACGGCGGTATGAGCTTCAAGAACTACTCCATGCTCTGTATCGAAAACCGCTTCATCTCGCTTCTGCGCCACGCCACCAGCCGCCGCGCCGTCCCCACTCAAAACATTATATCCATCGAGGATGAGGAGAACAACGCCGTCGACCCCACGACCAGCACGCTGCCCGAGATCGTGGAGGAGAAGGAATACATCGGCTCTCTTCATCAGATACTAAAGGATAGCCTGTCCGAGCTCGAGTACAACGTAGCGCTTTTGCACCTTTCCGGCTACTCGTACCGGGAGATCGCGGACAAGATGGGCGTATCCTTCAAAACAATTGACAATGCACAGACCCGTATACGTCAAAAGCTTTCTAGGTAATACACCCCGAAGAGAAATCAGACGGTGCAACTCCGCCGCGGGGTAAAATATATACCAAAAAGTGAGGTACACGCTATGTACGAAGACAAGACTCTCCGTTGCAAGGACTGTGGAAACGAATTTGTGTTCACAGCCGGTGAGCAGGAGTTCTATGCAGAGAAAGGTTTCGTGAACGAGCCTCAGAGATGCAAGGACTGCCGTATTGCTCGCAAAAATGCAATCAGGGCGAATCGTGAAATGCACACGACCGTGTGTGCAGACTGTGGCGGCGAGGCACATATCCCATTTAAGCCGATGGAAGGCAAGGATTACTATTGCAGCGAATGCTTTGCTAAGCGGAAAGAAGCAGAAGAAGCAGCACAAGCTGAGTAATATGTATTGCTTAACAGCGCTCCGTAAGGGGCGCTTTTTTCATGAAAAAAACACCACATATACAGAAAACGCCATCGCAGAGAATCCGTAGGGGCGGGTCTTGACCCGCCCGTTGATTGGTGACCTGAACAGGAACGATCCTGTCCTATCTGCAGTTGTTGTTATCATCAACCTCCGTCATTCTGCGGGAGGGTCAAGACCCTCCCCTACAAATCAATCTGACGCCGCGCTGATACCGCAGGGACGACCGGTCGTCGCCCGACTGTCCGAGTCCTTCTTGCGCGACGTTCATCTGACAGAGAAGTCCAAAGAGCTGTACGACACCGACAAAACCGCATGGGAGACCGTCCGTGATTCGCTGAAAGATATCACGAGCAGGATCAAGCGCTGGTTCGGTAAGCTCTCTCCCGACTCAGTACGCGGCAAGATCGGCGAGCAGATGGCAGCGAAGAATCAAGAGATCCTCGACCGCTTCGTCGCCGGTGTCCGCGCCGCCTCCGAAAACGCCGCATATACAAAAAACACCACCGACGAGGGTGGTGTGAGGTTTGAAACTCGCGAGACTGAAGATGGACACAAATACGTTAATATTCCTATTACAGATATTGTCGGGGAGGGAATAACCGACACCGATAATATAGGCAAGAAAGCTAGGATTTATTTAACAAATCGATTTAGAGGAGTTATACTACCTGTAGGTAAGACAAAGGCTGCATACGTAAATAAAGGTACAATCTCTGAGATTACTAATCCAGCCAAATATCTTGAAGATGAAGTGTATAGAGGTAAAATGCTGGCTGTTACTGAGTTGGATAACCTTCTCAAGTCAAGCACATATATGTCGTGGAATAATGATGATGGCAGGCATCCGGGTACCTTGCGTTGGTTAAAGTATAAGACGTATTTTCTGTTTTCTGATACTAATGGAAACGATCAGGTATATAGCGGCATTATTTCTATAAGACGTATTTCACGTGGTGATGTTTTACATGATATTACGCAATTAAAAAACATCACTAACGACAATATCGGGTCGAGCATAATAAAACATGCCGCCGAATCCGCTAGTGATGTTTCTAATCCTATTATATCCGATTCTTCTGAAAAAGGCAATACCTCAGACAAAAAAAGATTAGAGCAGTCACGCGACGCTGACTATCTCTCCGCAGTCAAGCGCGGGGATATGGAAACCGCACAGCGGATGGTGGATGAAGCCGCTGAACGAGCTTTTGCGAACAGCAAGATCAGAGGCGAGGACGGCAAGCTGGTCAAGGTGTATCACGGTACATATGCGGACTTTACCGTTTTTGATAAAGCTATGGGGCGCAGCTCTGCGGATATTCAAGGTATGTTCTTTAGCCCATGGGATATTGACGCGGGCGGCTACGGCCCGAATGTCCGCGCGTTTTACTTGAATATCACCAACCCGGCAGACGAAAGGACAGGCTACAAGGCGCTGAACGCTCACAAGAGCGAGAACTATGTCGGTATCAAGGCGCGTGAGGATTTGGAAAAAGCAGGCTATGATGGCGTGAACAATTCCGACGAGGAATACATCGACTTTACCTCCGAACAAATCAAGTCCGCTGATCCTGTCACTTATGACGATAACGGCGAGGTGATCCCGCTGTCTCAGAGGTTCAACACAGAGAAGCAGGATATCAGGTATCAGGAGCGCGAGGATATCACTCCTTCCAGAGAGGAACTGGATGAGCTTCTCCAGAGAGAAAGAAAGGAGTCAGAGGAAAGGATCAATAAGCTCGTTAAAAAGTATGAGGGTATCCGTAAAGCGAATGTAACAAAACGAAACAAGTTTCGTTCCTATCTGCGGTTGGATATATCATCAACGCCCGTCATTCTGCGGGCGCGTCAAGCCCCTCCCCCACAAATCAATCTGACGCAGTGGGAATACCGCAGAGGGCGGATATCTTGGCTCTGTCAAACGCCTTTTTCAACAGAAAATGTTATTGTATTTTTGCGGGTTGTGTGGTACAATAAATACAGACTATTTAACAGGAGGAATTCTCTATGATCACCAAAGACGCTAT
>JAFSRK010000249.1 GCA_017446165.1 Ruminococcus sp. | reverse complement strand
TATACTGACGATCCTCTTTATCGTCAGCCTCTGCACCGCTGCGGTAAACGCAGAAACGGTCGCCGACGATCAGACTGCGCCGAGCTTCCGCTATCTGGACGCGTTATACAAGGTGCTTGATCAGATCAACGAGGAGTACAAGGAATATAACATCGACTTTTTCCCTCCGCGCGAGTTTTTCCTCACCGGAGAGCATCCGAATGAAGAGGACGGACGCTACTATGAGGAGCTGTATTATCACGAGGATGAGAATGGCGATACCGACTGGGCGCTGCTCCACACAGACTTGATCGGCGTCAATATGGGCGAGGTCCTTCAACAGTGGGATCTTGCCGGCATTAAGATCTCCGGCTCGTCCCTCTTCCCGTTTGGCTTGCCCTATGTTGTGTACGACGTCAAAGAGGATCGCATCCGCACCTTCGAATCGGATTCATCGGCTCTCTTTGCAGAGTATAAAGATCTGGCTGACGTCCTGCTCAGGCAGGATCTGACGGATATCACCGCCGGCCGCTATGGAAAGGGCGACGCAAACGGCGACCGCTCCGTGGATATCCTCGATGCAACTTTCATCCAGCGCAAGCTGGCTCAGCTCGACAACGACTCCGTTCTGGTGACCTTTGCCGCGGATACCGACGAAGACGGCGAAGTGACCGTACTCGACGCGACGCGCATCCAGCGAGAGCTTGCCGACGCTCAATAATACAATCAACAAAGCCAAGCCCGCAGGAGATGCAAAAGCGTTCCTGCGGGCTGATTCATTATGTGTTCTGTTATTTTCTGAGCTTTTCCCAGATGGTGAGCTGTCCGCGCACGCGGGTGAGGTTCATGTCGATGATGCGCTGGTTCGAGCTGCCGCGGAACTGGAGCGTGATATCGTGCAGCTCCTCGACATAGGGACCGTCGACGAGGATGTCCACATAGGACAGCATCTCGTCGGTGAAGTCGGTGTGTTTCCTGCCGCCCGCGATCAGGTCGCGGTCATAGACAAAGCCCGTGAACGCCCAGACGGTTTTCTCGGGATACTGCGCTTTGACGCGCCTGAGAAACGGCAACAGCGCCGCCTGATTGGGCGGTTCAAAGGGTTCGCCGCCGAGCAGGGTCAGCCCGTTGATATAGGACGGCTCGAGGCTCTCGAGAAGCTCCTGCTGTACCACCTCGGTGAACGGCTTGCCGTAAGAGAAATCCCACGTCTGGGGCTGGAAACAGCCCTTGCAGCGATTGGTACATCCGCTGACGAAAAGGGTCGTGCGAACACCCTCTCCGTCGGCGATATCATAATATTTTATATTCGCGTAGTTCATATATTTATCAATGGTACAGAGAAATAATTCCTAATTCCTCATTCACGATTCCTCATTCTTTACAGGTGCAGAACGCGCTCCTTGATCTCCTGGGTTCTGCCTTGGTTCCAGTACTGGGTGCCGATGTAGCCGCAGGTACGGCGGGCGACGTTCATCTTGTCCTGATCGCGGTTGCCGCAGTTCGGGCATTCCCAGACGAGCTTTCCGTCATCCTCGACGACCATGATCTCACCGTCATAGCCACAGACCTGACAGTAGTCGGACTTGGTGTTCAGCTCGGCGTACATGATGTTGTCGTAGATAAAGCGCATGACCTGCAGAACAGCGGGGATGTTGTCCTGCATGTTCGGGACTTCGACATAAGAGATCGCGCCGCCGGGGGACAATGCCTGGAACTTCGCCTCGAATTTCAGCTTGGTGAAGGCGTCGATCTCCTCGGTGACATGGACATGGTAGGAGTTGGTGATATAGCCCTTGTCGGTGATGCCCTCGATCACGCCGAAGCGCTTTTGCAGGCATTTCGCGAATTTATAGGTAGTGCTTTCGAGCGGGGTGCCGTAGAGGGAGAAGTCGATGCGGTGCTGTTCCTTCCAGCCCCTGCAGGCGGCGTTCAGACGCTGCATGACCTCGAGCGCGAACGGCTCGCCCTCGGGATCGGTGTGGCTCTTGCCGGTCATATACTTCACACACTCATAGAGTCCCGCAAAGCCCAGCGAGATCGTGCTGTAGCCGCCGTAGAGCAGCTTGTCGATGGTCTCGCCCTTCTTGAGGCGTGCGAGAGCGCCGTTCTGCCACAGGATGGGAGCGGCGTCGGACAGCGTACCCTTTAAGCGATTATGGCGGCACATCAGCGCGCGGTGACACAGCTCCATGCGCTCGTCAAAGATCTCCCAGAAGCGGTCGAAGTCACCGCCGGAGGATAATGCGATATCGGGCAGGTTGACGGTGACGACGCCCTGGTTGAAGCGGCCGTAGTACTTCGGCTTGCCGTTCTCGTCGACATAGGGAGTCAAAAAGCTGCGGCAACCCATGCAGGTGTAGCAGTGACCCTCGCCGTTCTTGTCAATCTTCAGCTCGAGCATCTTCTTCTCGGAAATATAGTCGGGCACCATGCGCTTTGCGGTACACTTCGCCGCAAGCTCGGTAAGGTACCAATAGGGGCTGTCATCGTGGATATTCTGCTCCTCCAGCACATAGATCAGCTTCGGGAACGCGGGAGTGATGTACACGCCCTTCTCGTTCTTCACGCCTTGGATGCGCTGGTTGAGGGTTTCTTCGATGATAATAGCGAGATCCTTCTTCTCCTGCTCGTTCCTCGCTTCGCCGAGGTACATGAACACGGTGATGAAGGGCGCCTGACCGTTGGTGGTCAAGAGGGTGACGACCTGATACTGGATCGTCTGGACGCCGCGGTTGATCTCCTCGCGGACTCTGCGCTCGACGATGGACTCGACCTTCTCCTTTGTGGGGGTGACGCCAAGCTCCTCGAACTCCTTGAGGACGAGCTTCGTGATTTTCTGACGGGACACCTGTACGAAGGGCGCAAGGTGGGTCAGCGAGATCGACTGGCCGCCGTACTGGTTGGAGGCGACCTGTGCGATGATCTGGGTCGCGATGTTGCACGCGGTGGAAAAACTGTGGGGCTTCTCGATCATGGTGCCGCTGATGACGGTGCCGTTCTGGAGCATATCCTCGAGGTTGACGAGGTCGCAGTTGTGCATATGCTGGGCAAAGTAGTCCGCATCATGGAAGTGGATGATGCCCTCCTCGTGCGCCTGAACGATGTCCTCGGGCAGGAGGATACGCTTGGTCAGATCCTTACTGACCTCGCCTGCCATATAGTCGCGCTGGACAGAATTGACGGTCGGGTTCTTATTGGAGTTCTCCTGCTTGACCTCCTCGTTGTTGCACTCGATCAAGGACAGGATGCGGTTATCGGTGGTATTTGCGGTACGCGCGAGGGAACGCGTGTAGCGATAGCGGATATAGAGCTTCGCAGTCTCATAGGCGCCGAGCTTCATGATCTCGGTCTCGACCAGCTCCTGGATCTCCTCGACGGACAACGCGCGGGAAACACATTCGCCGGTGTTCTTGATGGTGGTGGCGATGCCCTTGATCTGTTCGTCGGTCAGGGCGCGGCCGTTGGTGTTCGCGAGATCCGCTTTGCGGACCGCCTCGACGATCTTCTGAGGATTGAAGGTTTCCTCGGAACCGTTACGCTTGATGATCTTCATGGTGTTCTGTCCTTTCGATTTCTGTTTCAGTCAAATACAATATCTGGGTTGCATTATCCAGTATAGCAACAATATCTTGTGGTGTCAACCAAAAGAAGCACAATTTCTGATTACAATATTTTAATATATTTTTTGGGAATCATTTTTGTGAGGATTCTCAGTATAACACATCAACTATTGCAAAAAGTTTCCGTTATGGTATAATGAAAAAGAAATATCACCAAAAATCATGTGAGGTTTTTATGCAGGTTTACAGGATCGCCGAAATGAATATCGCCATCTCCCCGCGCTATCGCTATACCGAGGAGATTCTCGCGGACTATGCCGTCGATGCGGATGAGTGGGAGCTTGAGATCGCTGTCACCGACGAGATGATCGCATATGAGAAGAAGCTCGGCGAAGAGATCCACGGCACCGAGCAGGATCCCGGGATGTGCGAATCGGTCGCGATCCTCAGGGTCATCTGCGATCACATCATTGGGCAGGGCGGGTTCTTTCTGCACTGTTCCTCGCTCAGCTACAACGGCAAGGCGGTCATCTTCACCGCACCGTCCGGAACCGGCAAAAGCACCCATGCCGCGCTGTGGAAACAGCACTTCGGCGATGAGGTCAAGATGATCAACGACGACAAGCCCTTGGTACGCGAAAACGGCGACGGCTTCACTATCTACGGCACGCCGTGGCGCGGCAAGCACGGTCGCGGAGCGAACATCTCAGCCCCTATCGGAGCGGTGTTCTTCCTTGAACAGGCGCCCGAAAACTCTGCCGAGCCGGTCGATGCCTTCACGGCGCTGAGCCTGCTGATGCAGCAGACAGTGATCCCGCGCGGACGGGAAAACACCTCACGGCTGATCGACATGCTGGGCAGGCTGATCGAACAGACGCCGATGTTCAAGCTGAGGTGCAACATCTCGGACGAGGCGGTCGTGACCGCACTGAACGCCATTAGCCCATAAGAAAACCGGTCGGATGACTCCGACCGGTTATTTATTTGAGTATCGCTTTTCGCGCCCACTGTTTTCTCAGCGGAAACCCTCAGTCAGCGTCAACAAGTTCTCGCTGACAGCTCCCTTTCCTAAGGGAGCCGATGCCCTCACAATGACAGCGCTCCTAAATGCCGCTGACCTCGTGGATGTACCACTTGCCGGTGACGCAGATCGCTCTGGCGGTGCCTTTTGTCGTAGCTCCCGAGCGGATGATGTCGAAGGAGATGTCCCGCACATCCGTGATACGTCCCGTGTTCTCAAACTGATCGGCAAGCGAGGTACGGATGGACGTTTGCTCGCTTTGCTTCGGGGTCTTCACATCGGTCACTTTGATCTGAGTACCCTTCAAGAGATCGACCTCTCCGCCGCTCTTGTAGCTGTTGTCGGCGGAGGAAAAACGCATGCCGTAGTTATCCGACACGGTCTCGGGTGTGGTGATCTTCGAGAAATTCGCCTCGTAGGAGATCGCGAGCAGCTTTTCTGCATTCTGACTGTGCAGGCAGTCAAGGTAGCTGTTGAACACCGACGTCGGGCTGTTCGCGGGGTTGATGAAAGCCAAAAGCAGTACCGCCGTGAGCAGGATGCCGCACAAGGCGGCGACAAGTCCCTTTTTCTCCCTGATGAATGCGGTAACCTTTGAAGAAGATACGGAAGTTTTCTGAGCCATGGTGTGGACCGACCTTTCCTGATACTGCTTTTATGATATATCATTCGTCGTCGGCTGTCAAGCAAAAGGACGGCAGTCATCGACCGCCGTCCGTGTTTTGGATTCAGTTGCGAAATCAGAGTCCGAGGCTGCTCATGCCCTGGATGTACCACTTGCCGCCTACCTTGACAGCATAGCAGGTCTCTTCCTGATCATCGGACTCAGCGCCGAACATGCTGATGCCGGTGATAGAGTAGGTCAGTTCGTTGATCGCCTCGATCTTATCGGTATCCTTGTAGGAGTCAGCCCATTCCTTCTTGAGGTTGTCGACCTCTTCGGCTGAGAGTGCCTTGTTATTCTTGATCTCGATCTTTGCGTCCTTGAGCATACCCTTGACCATGTCGAGCATGGAGCCGTACTGCTTGATCTGATCCTCGGCGGTCTTGATCTGCTCTTCCTTGTCAACGGTGGTGCTGAAATTCAAGTCGTAGGTATAATCGGCAGCGCCGCGGATATCGAGATTCTTGGTCGCTTCAAACGCTTTTTTCAGCGCACCCGCGGGGTTGTTGTTAGCCATCGAGGGAACAACGATGGCGGCGACGATCGCCAGCACCAGAACGATGGCGGCGACGATCAGGAGTACCTTTTTCTCCTTCACAAAGGTCAAAAAGCTCTTCTTCGCCTGGACAGCAACGGTAGCGGGAGCCACGCCGTACTGAGGAGCGGTGTACTGGGGAGCTGCACCATACTGGGGAGCTGCACCGTACTGAGGGGCTGCGGGAGCTTCGACAGGAGCTTCTGCAACAGGAGCTTCTGCAACAGGAGACTCAACAGCAGGAGTCTCAACAGCAGGAGTCTCAACAGCAGGAGACTCAACAGCAGGAGACTCAACAGCAGGAGTCTCGGCAACGGGCGCTTCGACTGCGGGAGCTGCGGGCGCGACTGCCTCGCTGGGCTTGCCGCACTTGTCACAGAACGCCGCGGAATCATCCATCATGTTGCCGCAATTCTGACAGAATTTAGACATAACTAATACCTCATTTCATTTTGGTTTCCAAACGCCGTAAAAACGACGTACCCTTATCATACCCCAAAAGCAACGGTTCGTCAAGGGGTATTTTTCGTTTTCGGAATTATGCGGGCTGTGCGGGAGCTTCGGTGGCGAGTTCAAGGTCGTCAAGGTCGAGATCATAGTCGAGATCATCAAGACCGCCCAATCCCGAACCGAAACCGCCTAATGCACCCATGCTGTCGCCGGACATTTCCATGATATACCATTTTCCGTCTACCTTGATCGCTTTCGCTTCCATATCGACATCTTCGGTCTCGCCGAGCAGCGAGAGCTTCATTTTGTAGGTGAGGGTGTGCGCCTCGGTGATCTTGTCGGTATCCGTGTAATCCGCCGACAAGTCCTCTTTGAGCTGTTTGAGGTCGCTGTCGCTGAGGGTCTCGTCCCCGGTGATGTCGATCTTCGTATTCTTCATCATCGTTTTGTACAGATCAACGAACTGCTTGACGTCGTCACCTGCGAGCTCTTTCTCCATCTGACTGAGCATATCCTCGCGATCCTTGTCGGTCACATTCTTCGAGAAATTGGTCTCATAGGAGTAGTCAAGCAGGGCTTTGAAGTCAAGCTGTGCCGTCGCCTCGAGCATCTTGTTCAGCGCGTCCTTCGCGCCGGTTGCTGAATTTCCCTGATCGGGAACGGTCTCGGTCGCGTTGGTGGAGGACGGATCGGAGCCGCCCTTCTTCGAGCCGAAGATCCTGTCGCCGAAGACGATCAGCGTGACCGCTACAGCGGCGACCAGCACAAGCGCGATCACACAGACCGCTATGATCAGCCCCTTGTTGGATTTTTTCGGAGGCTGAGGGGCAACGGGCATTGTCGGCTGATAACCAGGCTGAACAGGCTGATAGGTCTGAGCGGTCGGCTGAACAGGTTCGACTGGTTGATAGGTCTGCGCGGTCGGCTGAACAGGCTCGACAGTCGGCGCATCCTGACGGTAGTAATCGGGACCCGCATAGACCGGCATCGCGATCGCAGGCTCAGCGGGCGCGGGCTGATCGAG
>JAFSRK010000248.1 GCA_017446165.1 Ruminococcus sp. | reverse complement strand
GCAAGGACACCACCGACCGCAACCGCACCTCGCCGTTCGCCTTCACGGGCAACAAGTTTGAGTTCCGCTCCCTCGGCTCGGCGCTGAACATCTCCTGTCCGAACATCATGCTCAACACCATCGTCGCCGACACCCTCTCGGGCTTTGCCGACGAGCTGGAGGCGGCTTTGGACTTTGACTCAGCCTGCCGACGACTGATCCGCAAGAACCTGATCAACCACCGCCGCATCATCTTCAACGGCGACGGCTACACCGACGGCTGGATCGCCGAGGCGAAGCAGCGCGGTCTGCTGAACCTCAAATCCACCCCCGAGGCGCTCGCCCGCTATGACGATCAGAAGAACATCGACCTGTTCGAGCGCAATCATATCTTCTCAAAGCGCGAGGTCAGAGCGCGTCAGGAGATCCTGCTCGAGAACTACATCAAGATCATCAACCTCGAGGCGCTGACCATGCTCGACATGGCGAAGAAGGATATCCTGCCCTCGGTCTCCGCCTTCACCGGCAAGACCTGCGCCACCATCGAGCGCAAGCGCGCCGTATCGCCCGACATCAAGGTCGACGCGGAGCTGAAGCTCGTCAAAAAACTCAGCGACCTGCTCACCGAGTTCTCCGACCGCATCGACGCGCTGGAGGAAGAGGTCGACGCCGCCGTCGAGCATGCCGACAGCATCCGCGAGCTGGCACAGTATGCCTGCGACCACATCTTCGCCGCGATGGAAGCCCTGCGCGTCACCGCCGACAAGATGGAGATGTGTACCGCGTCCAAATACTGGCCGTATCCGAGCTACGGCGAGCTGCTGTTCAGCGTACAGTAATACCGAAAAAACAGCATAAAACGACCCCGCTTTCCGTTTGGAGAGCGGGGTTTTCTGTTATCAGGCGATCATTCGACGCCGAGGTATTCTTTGATTTTCAGATGACTCTTTTCGAACAGCTCCTGCTCGTCAGCCTTTTTCAGGTGACCGTCCTCGACGGTGACCTCGCCGCCGATGATGGTGTAGTCGACCGATCCCGAGAGACCGACCGCCGCAAGCATGGTCTTGGGGCTGTACGCCGCGCCGACGATATCCAGCCTGCGCTTATCGACAAGGAACAGATCGGCGCACTTGCCGACCTCGACGGAGCCGATGTCGTCACGACCGAGCGTTCTCGCGCCGCCGAGAGTCGCCATCTTCAGCCACTCATAGGCGTCGGGCGCACGGTTGCCGTAGGTCACGCGGGACAAGAGGTAGCCGAGGCGCATCTCCTCGAGCAGATTCGAGCCGTCGTTCGAGGCGGAACCGTCCACACCGAGCGAAACGGGGATGCCCAGCTCCAGCATATCGGGGATACGCGCCGCGCCGGAGGCAAGCTTCATATTCGACGCGGGACAGTGGGTGATCGCAGCGCCGGTGTCGCGCAGGACGTTCAGCTCATCGTCGTTGAACCAGATGCCGTGAGCAAACCACACATCCTCGCCGACAAAGTCGAGCGACTGCATGTATTCGAGCGGGCGCATCTTGAACGCGGTGGTGGTGTAGTATTCCTCATCCTTGGTCTCGCACAGGTGGGTGTGCAGGCGCACGCCGAGCGAACGGGCGAGCTTCGCCGTTTCGCGGTACAGCTCATGCGACGCCGAGAACGGCGAGCAGGGCGCAAGCGCTAACTGACGCATCGAGCCGAAGGACGGATCGTGGAACTTCTCGACCGCCGCCTGACTGTCGCTGAGGATCTTTTCGGTCGTCTGTACCACGCTGTCGGGCGGCAGACCGCCGTCCTTCTTCGACAGGTTCATCGAGCCGCGGGACGCGACCATGCGCGCGCCCAGCTCCTCTGCGGCGGCAAACTGTGCGTCGAGCAGGTCGAGCGAGCTTTCGCCGGGGAACACATAGTGATGATCAAAGGCGGTGGTACAGCCGCTTTTCATCAAGAGCGCGAGGGCGCACTTTGAGCTGAGGTTGATCGCCTCGGGGTCGAGGTTCTTCCAGATGTCATAGAGGTAGGTCAGCCAGTCAAAGAGCTTGAGTCCCTGCGCCTTGGGCAGATTGCGGGAGAAGATCTGATAAAAATGGTGGTGGGTGTTCACGAGTCCCGGATAGCACAGGTACTCGGTACAGTTGATCACGCGCTCGGCGGCGACGTCCAGATCCTTGCCGATCGCCGCGATCCTGCCGTCCTTGCAGAAGATATCCACCTTTTCATAGACGTTGTCGTGCTTGTCGCACGAAACGATACAGCGCACGTTGCGCAGCAGCAATGCCATAGTATTTCCTTTCAGGCAGAAACTCCCCGCCGCAGCAGGGAGTTTTGGTTGTATTATCTCAGAATTGAAATTGGATCATAAGTCAGGTGAGGATGGAATCCTCGCTTCACTGTTATCCGTTATCCGTTAATCGTTATCCATTATCCGTTATCCGTTATCCGTTATCCGTTAATCGTTATCCGTTATCCGTTAATCGTTATCCGATTATCGGTCTTCACGGAAGTACGACAGACCCAGCGCCTCGGGGGGCTGGCTCTCGCGCTTCTTGCGCAGGCTGTTGATGATCAGAACGACGACCGTGACGATGTAGGGCATCATGTCGAAGAACGGCTTGGTTCTCAGGTTGATATCAACGATGTCGTACAGCGACAGGTAATACGGAGCGATGCTCAGCGCACCGAACAGGAACGCGCCGAGGATGGCGAAGTTCGGCTTCCAGACGGTGAAGATGACCAGCGCGATCGCAAGCCAACCGATGTTGTCCAGACCGTTGTTCGACCATACGCCGGAGGCGTTGTTCATGACATAGAACAGACCGCCCATACCCGCGATCATACTGCCGATGCAGGTCGCGAGGTACTTGTACTTGGTGACGCTGATACCGGCGGCGTCCGCGGTAGCGGGATTCTCGCCGACCGCTCTCAGGTTCAGACCCGGGCGGGTACGCTTGAGATAGACCGCCGCAATGATTGCGATGATGACCGCGACATAGGTCAGAAAACCGTAGCTGAGGAACATCTCGCCGAACCAGCCGAGATCCTCCGCGAACGGGAAGGTGGTTTTGTAGAAATTCGAGGTCAGGCTGACGGTGACGGAGGGAACGTCGGCGTTGACGAGCTTGATCAGCACGCCGCCGAAGTATTTGCCCAGACCCACGCCGAAGGTGGTCAGCGCAAGACCGGTAACGTTCTGGTTCGCGCGCAGGGTCGTGGTCAGGAACGAGTAGATCAGACCCATGATCAGCGAGCCTGCCAAACAGCACAGCAGGGGGATGATGATTGCGAGGAACCAGTTCGCCTGACTCTTGTCGGGCAGGGAATTTTCATAGATGAAGGCGCCGATGACGCCGGAGATACCGCCGACGTACATGATGCCGGGGATACCGAGGTTGAGGTTACCGCTCTTCTCGGTGAGGATCTCACCGGTACAGCCGAAGAGAAGGGAGATCGCCTGTAAAACTGCTCTGTGGAAAAAAGCCGCAAACATTAAGCTTCAACCTCCTTTTTCTTGTGCGAACGGAACTTGATCGAATAGTTGATGAAGAACTCACAGCCGATGATGAAGAAGATGATGATCGCGATCAGAATATCCGCAAAATCAGCGTTGATGATACGGTTGGTCTGAGTTTGCAGCTCATCCGCGCCGCGCTGCAGGAACACGACGATGAAGGCTGTCAGGATCATGTAGAAGGGGTTGAACTTTGCGAGCCACGAGACCATGATGGCGGTGTAGCCGCGTCCGCCGGCAGTCTCGGCGGTGATGGACTGGTCGGTACCGGACACGAGCAGAAGTCCCGCGATACCGCACAGCGCGCCGGAGATCAGCATGGTGCGGATCACGACCTTCTTGACGTTGATACCGATATAGCGTGCGGTGTTGACGCTCTCGCCGACGACAGAGATCTCATAGCCCTGCTTACTGTATCTCAGATAAAGGAACAAGAGGATCGTCAGTCCTGCGACGATGATGATGTTCAAGAGATAGCCGTACTTGTCCGCCTCCTTGGGCAGCTGGAGCCAGCCCGCGTGAGAGGTCGCGTTGATCTTGCCGACGGTGTTGCTGCCGGAAGACCAGATAAAGGTGAAATACGCGATGATCTGGATCGCGATATAGTTCATCATCAGGGTGAAGAGGGTCTCGTTGGTGTTCCAGTTCGCCTTGAAGATCGAGGGGATCACGCCCCAGACCGCGCCGAAGAGGATCGCGGTGATGATGGTGATGGGCAGCAGCAGCTCGTTCGGGAGCTGAGCGCCGTCGTCGCCGAGCAGCTTCATACAGATCGCCGCGCCCAGACCGCCGATGAGTACCTGACCCTCGGCGCCGATGTTCCAGAAGCGCATCTTGAACGCGGGCGTTACTGCCAGCGCGATACACAGGAGCATCGCGAGATCCTGGATCATCTTCCAGAACTTGCGCTCGGTCTTGAAGGAGCCTTCGAACATGAATTTATACATCTCGAACGGATTCTTGCCGGTCAGCAGAACGATGATGATGCCGCAGACCACCAGCGCCGCCAGAACCGCCGCGATGCGGATCAGCCACGCCTTCCAGAACGGGATGTCGGTACGCTTGACAATGTGGAACAGGGGTTCGCGCGTTGACTTCGCTTTGATATTTTCCATCAGTCTTTTGCCTCCTGTCCGTTTTCTTTGAGGTGTGTCATCATCAAACCGACCTCTTCCTTGGTGGCGGTGCGTCCGTCAACGATGCCGTTGAGCTTGCCGCCGCAGAGAACAGCGATGCGGTCGCACAGCGCAAGCAGGACGTCCAGATCCTCGCCGACATAGATAACGGCGGTACCCTTCGCCTTCTGCTCGTTGAGGAGTCGGTAGATGGTGTAGGATGTGTTGATATCAAGACCGCGCACGGCGTATGCCGCCATCATGACGGTCGGCTCGGATGCGATCTCGCGTCCGACCAGAACCTTCTGTACGTTACCGCCGGAGAGCTTGCGGACGGGAGTCGTGATGCCCGGGGTGACGACCTCGAGGTCATCCTTGACCTTTTGTGCAAGCGCGCGGGGCGTTTTGCGGTCGGTGAAGATGATATGTCCCTTCTTGTAGGAACGGAGCATCATGTTGTCGGTCATGCCCATGCTGCCGACCAGACCCATGCCCAGTCGATCCTCGGGAACGAACGCGAGGGACACGCCCTTCTTCTTGATCTCGCTGACCGAGAGACCGATCAGCTCGCTGTCGATGTTGTTGTCGGTGTCGTGATAGACGATGGAGCTGCCCTTCTCGGCGCGCTGAAGACCCGCGATCGCCTCGAGAAGCTGCTTCTGACCGGAGCCGGAGATACCCGCGATGCCGAGGATCTCGCCCGAATAGGCGTCGAAGCTGACGTCGTCGAGCGCCTTGACGCCGTATTTATCAAGGCAGGTCAGGTGTGAGATCGAAAGGCGTTTTTCCGGAGCGACCGGCTCGGGACGCTCGATATCCAGCTCGACCTTATCGCCGACCATCATGTCGGTCAGCGACTGGACAGAGGCTTCGGCGGTCAGGACGGTACCGATGTACTCACCCTTTCTCAGGATCGCGACGCGGTCTGAGATCGCCAACACCTCATTGAGCTTATGGGTGATGATGATGATGGACTTGCCGTCGGCTTTCATGTTGCGGATAACGGCAAATAGCTTGTCCGTCTCCTGAGGCGTCAGAACGGCGGTCGGCTCGTCCAGAATCAGGATGTTCGCGCCGCGATAGAGGGTCTTGACGATCTCGAGCGTCTGCTTCTCGCTGACGGACATGTTGTAGACCTTCTTCTTCGGGTCGACGTCAAAGCCGTATTTGTCACAGATCTCCTGAACCTTCGCGGCGATGTCCTTGGTGGAGCCGGTCTCCTTCTTGTCCATGCCCATCGCGATGTTTTCGATCGCGGTGAAGACGTCGACGAGCTTGAAGTGCTGGTGGATCATGCCGATGCCCAGCTCATAGGCGTCCTTCGGCGAGGTGATCTGGACCTCTTCGCCGTTGATATAGATCTGACCCTCGTCCTGACGATAGATGCCCGAGAGCATGTTCATCAGGGTGGTTTTACCGGAGCCGTTCTCGCCGAGAAGCGCCATGATCTCGCCCTTCTCGATGTCCATGGTGACGTTCTTGTTCGCGACGACCTTGGAGCCGAAGGCTTTGGTGATGTTTTCAAACCGTATTGCAGGTATACTTGCCACGCTTTACCCTCCTGTTCGCGGTTGATGAACCTGTGTTAGTTGACTGTTTTTATGTGTATCAGCCGTGCTTTACACTTCAAAAACAGGCTGAAAACGAGATTTATACTAAGTAGCAATAAAAAACTTAAAACAGATATTAGCAGATTATTTTGCAGAGCAAGGCGGAGAGCGCAGGCAGGCTGTCGCCTGTCAAGCTCGACAACGCAGCTATGCGAAATAAGATGCAATAGATGTTAAAGTGTTTTGTTGATACTTAGTAT
>JAFSRK010000247.1 GCA_017446165.1 Ruminococcus sp. | reverse complement strand
GAGATGATCCAGATCGACACCCGCACCGGCGAGTATCTCGGCAGAGCATAAGGAGAACACCATGAACTTAACTGAAAGAATTTCTTACATCCGCGGCTTATGCGACGGACTCAAGCTTGACGAGAACAAGGACGAGGTCAAGGTCCTCTCCGCTATCATCGACCTGCTCGAGGACATGGCTTACGATGTCACCGATATGGAAGATATCGTTGACGATGTCTGCAACCAGGTAGACGAGATTGACGAGGATCTCGCTGAACTCGAGGAAGAGGTCTACGGCGAGTACGACGACTGCTGTGACGATGATTGCTGCTGTGATGATGACGACGTTTATTACGAGGTCACCTGCGGCAAGTGCGGCGAAGAGATCACCGTCGACGAGGACGTCCTGCTTGAGGGCGAGATCATCTGCCCGAACTGCGGCGAGAAGCTCGAATTTGATTTCTCTGAGCTCAAGGACGAGGATTGGGGCTGCGACTGCGGCTGCGATCACGACCACGACGATCACGCCGACGAAGACCTGATGTCATAATCAGGCTGAATAACAGAACATGAACACCCCTGTGTGTACTTCATAGTATACACAGGGGTGTTTTGATGCTGTCAAGAAAGAGACCGTCCGCCGTACATAAGCGCGTCCGCCGCGCGATCCTGATCGCGCTCGCGGTGATCGTCGCGCTGTCCGTTTTCATTGAATTCGCCGTGAAAACTCAGCTCACCGATGTGATCGAAACCGAGCTGAAGGCGCTCTCTGAACGCGCCGCGAATTCCGCCGTCACCGCATATCTATCCGAGCATCCGGAGGTGGGGGACAGCCTGACCGCGCTGAATCTTTCCGACAGCGGCTGTGTGACCTCGATCACCTCCGATCCCTCCGTGATCAATCGCTTCAAAGCCGAGATCGCCGAGCTGACTCAGGACAATATCGACGCTTTGTCACAGCAAGAGGGCGTGATCGTCCCGCTCGGCAGCTTCTCGGGGTTAGTGTTCTTTGCCAACGTCGGACCGGCTGTGCGCATGGAGATCGGTACCCGACAGACCGTCTCCTGCACACTCCACAGCGCCTTCGAGTCGGCGGGGATCAACCAGACCCTGCACCATATCTTTCTCACCGTCGATGTGGAGCTGACCGTCTATAATCCGTTCCGCATCGCGCATGCTATCCATATCACTACCGATTTCGAGATCGCACAGACCGTCGTCGTCGGCTCCGTCCCGAACTACGGCATCGGCTCTCTAATCCCATAGGGACTATGTAAAGATGAAGCTTGATGAATCATCCCAACATTTTGCGTCAAAAATCTTGAAAAACCTCATATCTTGTGTTATAATCTTATGGTTAATAGACTCATCATGGGGGATTATGCTTTGACAGAAAAATACACGATGGATACCCGTCAAAGTGAATATCTGAATCTGATTGCCGAACTGATGTCGATCCGCAAGCGCGGCGACGTCCCCAAGGCGTTCATCCGTACCTACGGTTGCCAGCAGAATGTCGCCGACAGCGAGCGCATCAAGGGAATGCTCCGCGTCGCGGGCTATGATTTCACCGATACACCCGACGACGCCGACTTCATCCTGTTCAATACCTGCGCGGTGCGCGAGCATGCCGAGGATAGAGTGTTCGGCAACGTCGGCGCTTTGAAGAATCTCAAGCGCAAGCACCCCTCCATCCTGATCGCCCTGTGCGGCTGTATGATGGAGCAGGAGCATGTCGCAAAGCGCATCCGTGACAGCTTTCCGTTCGTCGGACTGGTGTTCGGCACTCATTGTCTGCATGAGTTCCCGGAGCTTTTGTACAAATGCCTCGTCGACGGCTCCCGCGTCTTTGTCCGCGACAACGACGACAAGCTCGTCCATGAGGGCATCCCGGTCGCACGCGACGGTCGCTTCAAGGGATGGCTGCCGATCATGTACGGCTGTGATAATTTCTGCACCTACTGCATCGTGCCGTACGTCCGCGGACGCGAGCGCAGCCGCGATCCCGAGATCGTCATCGCCGAAGTGCGCGAGATGATCGAATCCGGTTACAAGGACATCACCCTGCTCGGTCAGAATGTCAATTCGTACGGCAAGGGACTCACGCCCCGCCCGACCTTCGCTCAGCTGATCGGCGAGATCGACCGGATCCCCGGCGATTATTGGCTGCGTTTCATGACTTCTCACCCGAAGGACTGCACACGCGAGCTGATCGACACGATCGCCGAAAGCGAGCATATCTCGCTCCATCTGCATCTGCCGTTTCAATCCGGCTCCGACCGCGTCCTCAAGGAGATGAACCGCCGTTATACCCGCGAAAAGTACCTCGATATCGTAAACTACGCGAAGTCGCGGATCCCCGATGTATCGCTCACCTCCGACGTCATCGTCGGATTTCCGGGCGAGACCTACGAGGACTTTCAACAGACCCTCTCCCTGATCCGTGAGGTCGGCTTCACATCGCTCTTCACGTTCATCTATTCACCGCGCAAGGGTACCCCTGCCGCCGAGATGGACGACCCCGTCTGTGACGAGGAGAAGGGGCGTTGGTTCCGCGAGCTGCTCGACGTACAGGAGGAGATCGCCGCCGAGCGATGCGCCTCGATGGTCGGCAGAGTCGAGAAGGTGCTGGTCGAGGAAAAGGCGAAGACCGAGGGCAGACTGTGCGGCAGGACATCGGGCAACATCATCGTCGAATTCGACGGCGACGACAGCCTGATCGGCACGTTCCGCAACGTCAAGATCACCAAAGCCCGCAACTGGATCCTCGCCGGTGAGCTTGAATAACCAAACGTGTTTTATTCGGGTGCGGGCGTCCCGCCCTGAATTGTCAATTATCCATTGTCAACTATCAATTATATACAAAGGAAGGTAATCATCATGAAAGACATCATCGCTCTGACCCGCGAGCTGGGTCACGCAATCCAGGAAGAAGAATTCTATAAGAAGCTGAACGCCGCAAAGACTACGGCTGACACCGACGAGACGCTCCAGGCGCTG
>JAFSRK010000246.1 GCA_017446165.1 Ruminococcus sp. | reverse complement strand
GGCACGACGGACATCATCACGAAGAACGCCGACTGACCCGCCATCGCGGAGATATTGTCACTGTTGTTCTTTTTCAGCACCCGCCGGATATGCCTGATCGGTGAAGCAAAGGTCCTTTGGAACCATGTCACGGGTCTGAGACTTTTGAGCTTTTTCAAGTCGTCACTCCCTTCTGTAGGTCGGTATCATCCCTATTTTACACGTTTTGACCGCCAAAATCAATACTGCCGATTGACGAATCCGCTCGGCGGTGGTATTATTTACCTGATAAAGCATTAGGAGGCTGTCATGTTTAACGCTGAAAAGGTAAAGAACGATTGCGTACAGTGGATACGCGATTTCTTTGAGGAAAACGGAAAGGGCTGTAACGCCGTGGTCGGGATCTCCGGCGGCAAGGACAGCTCCATCGTCGCCGCGCTGTGCGTTGAAGCGCTCGGCAGGGACAGGGTCATCGGCGTGCTGATGCCCAACGGCGAACAGGCGGATATCGACATGGCAAAGCTCTTAGTCGATACCCTCGGCATCAAGCATTACATCGTCAACATCAAGGACGCGGTCGACGGGCTGACAAAGAGCATCCCCTTTGAGCTGAGCGACCAGAGCCGCACGAACCTGCCGCCCCGCATCCGCATGTCCACCCTCTATGCCGTTTCCCAGAGCCACAACGGACGCGTCGCCAACACCTGCAACCTCTCTGAGGACTGGGTCGGCTACTCGACGCGCTACGGCGACGCTGCGGGCGACTTCTCGCCCTGCTCCCACCTGACCGTTCAGGAGATGAAGGCGATCGGCAGGCTGCTGGGACTGCCCGACGTTCTGGTCGACAAGGTGCCGATCGACGGACTCTGCGGCAAGACCGACGAGGACAACCTCGGCTTCACCTACGCGGAGCTTGACCGCTATATCCGCGAGGGCGTCATCGAGAACGAGGAGCATAAGGCGAAGATCGACCGCATGCATCGCATGAACCTCTTCAAGCTGCAGCTCATGCCCTCGTTCGAACCCGAATTATAAGGAAGAAGGATTATCAATGAAACTCGATCCGATCATTATTTCACTGCTCGATACCGACCTGTACAAGTTCAACATGGATCAGGTCATTTTCCATAAACACACCGATCTGTGCGGTCAGTACTACTTCAAGTGCCGCAACAAGGAAATCAGATTCACACCGGAGATGGTCGACGAGATCAACGACCAGATCGACCACCTCTGCACGCTGAAATTCACGAAGCCCGAGCTGAATTATCTGCGCTCCATCCGCTTTATCAAGAACGACTATGTCGAGTTCCTGCGCATCTGGCGCCCGATCCGCGACTATGTGTCTGTCGGGCTTTCCGAGGACGGCGAGCTGAGGGTCGTCGTTGACGGTCCGCTGTTCTCGGCGATGCAGTTCGAGATCTATCTGCTCGAGATCATCAACGAGGTCTACTTCCGCATGGCTTACGACTATGACGAGCTATTGAAATCCGCCGAGCGCAAGCTCAACGAGAAGATCGAGGCGATGAACAACGGCACCTATACCTTCAAGTTCGCCGAGTTCGGCTGTCGCCGCAGACTCTCGCGCGAGTGGCAGGACGTCGTCGTCAGACGCTTCGCCAAGGAGACCGACAAGCTCTCCGGCACCTCGAACGTGTACCTCGCGATGAAATATAACCTCACGCCCATCGGCACCTATGCCCACGAGTATGTCCAGATGTATCAGGGCATCGACCGCATCCCGCTCGCCTATACCAACCACTATGCGATGCGCGACTGGTACGACGAGTATCAGGGCGATAACGGTACCGCCCTGACCGATACCATCACCACCGACCTTTTCCTGATGGACTTCAACCGCGCGATGGTGAACAACTACTCCGGCGTGCGCCACGATTCCGGCGACCCCTATGCGTGGGGCGACAAGCTGATCGCCCACTACAAGAGCTACGGCGTCGACCCCAAGACCAAGGTTCTGTTGTTCTCCGACAGCCTCGACTTCGACCGCGCTCAGGCGCTCTACGACTACTTCAAGGACAAGGCGAAGGTCAGCTTCGGCATCGGCACGTTCTGCTCGAACGACACCGACGAACAGCCGCTGAACATCGTTATTAAATTACAGTACGTCAACGGCAGACCCGTCGCGAAGCTCTCCGACAATCCCGAGAAAGCGATGTGCCGCGACGAGGAGTACCTCGACTATCTCAACCGCTCGGTCGCGTTCCGCCTCCAGCGCGAAAAGTAAACACCGAAAAAACAACGCCTCCCTTGCTTTGAGGGAGGCTGACTTATTATGGACAGGAGTGACCCTATGCTGCATTGTCCCAACTGCGGCGACGGTCAGAATATCTGCGGATAAAAAAGGTATATCGCACTTTCGCCCGTGCGATATACCTTATCTTTTTGTTGACAACCACCAACAACCACCAACAACCACCAACTACCAACTACCAACCACCGACTAAGACCCAATGATCTCTCTGATCTCGTCCTCGGCGGTCTTTACTTCGTCGTAGAAGTCCTCGGAGGAGACCCTGACGGCGCCGTTGCCGATGATGATCAGCTGTTCCATCACATCCGAGGTGACGACTCTGACGCGGTGATCCTTCGCGAGCTTGTGAGAGGTTTTCTCGATATAGGTGTCGGCGGTCTCCGCCTCTTTCGTATAGACGACGCTGATGTTGTCGATCTCCTCGACCTCGCGGTCGTGACCCTTCACGCGGTAGGCGTCGAATACAAGGATCAGCTCGCACTTGCGGTAGCCCTGATAGTTGCAGAGAATGTTGATCAGCGCGCTGCGGGCGGCGTCGATGTTGGTCTTGGCAAGCTCCCGGAGCTTGTCCCATGCGTAGATGACGTTATAGCCGTCGACGAGCAGATACCCGGGACCGTCGAACTTCGGCTCGTAGCGATAGTTCTTCTGCTTTTTTGCGGCGGTTGCGTCGTAGCGGCGGGCGGGGATATAGCTCGAATCCGACCGCTTTCTGATCGGACCGTAGGTGCTTTCGAAGATCGACATCAGCTCCTTGTCGAGGGCGAAGATGTCGTCCTGTGACCGATAGCGGGCGATGCGCGCGGGAGCGGAGATGCTCTCGGTCGGTCGGCTGCTGATCGCCGAATTGAGGTGCATGTGGTTCTTGACCTCGTTCCATTTGACGGTGTGTCCCGCGCCGTGGGAACAGAACACGGAGTCGCACGGATTCTCGGTGTCCGCCTCGGGATCGTAGCCGATCGCGGCGATCACCTCGTCCGCGTTGTGACACGGCTCATAGCCCTTGAGCGTACAGCTGAGATGCCCTTTGCCGCGGGTGTAGCGGATGACGTCCCGCGCATAGCCGCGCATGGCGGATACGGGCGCCGAGCCTTTGATCACGGCATATTCGCCGTTGATCTCGGGCGGGTCGAACGAGCCGTACATCCGCCGGATGTCCGACATCGCGCGTCCGGCGTTCTCGGAGGGAACAGAGAGCGTGAAGCGGTAGACCGGCTCGAGCAGGATCGACTGTGCCGTCATCAGTCCCTGACGCACCGCGCGATAGGTCGCCTGACGGAAATCGCCGCCCTCGGTGTGCTTTGCATGCGCCTTGCCCGAGACGAGGGTGATCTCCATATCGGTGATCGGCGAGCCTGTCAGCACGCCGAGGTGTGTTTTCTCATAGAGGTGGGTGAGGATCAGCCGCTGCCAGTTCTTGTCGAGCAGATCCTCCTTGCACGCGGTGTTGAACACCAGCCCGCTGTCGCGTTTCGCGGGCTTTAAAAGCAGGTGTACCTCGGCATAGTGCCTGAGCGGTTCAAAGTGACCAACGCCCTCGACGGTATTGTCGATGGTTTCCTTGTAGATGATGCTCCCCTCGCCGAAGCCGACCTCCATCCCGAAGCGGTCGCGGATGATGCTCTCGAGTACCTCGATCTGGATGTCGCCCATCAGGCGGAGGCGGATCTCGCCGGAGCGTTCGTTCCACATGACGTTCAGCTGGGGATCCTCCGCCTCGAGCGCCTTCATGCGCTGCAGGGCGGTGTGAACGTCGGTGCCGTCGAGCAGGTTCAGCGTGTAGGCCAACACGGGCTGCAGCACAGGCATGGCGGTGTTTTTCTCAGCGCCCAGTCCATCGCCCGGACGCGCAAAGGTGATGCCCGTGACCGCACAGACCGTTCCCGCCGCCGCTTCCTCGACCGCGGTGAACTTCTCGCCCGAGTATACGCGGATCTGATTGATCTTTTCGCCGCTTGTATTCTGTGACGCTTTGAGTACCTCGCGCACCTTCATGCTGCCGCCCGTGACCTTTAGGAAGGTCAGGCGGTTTTTCTGATTGTCCTGCGAGATCTTGAACACCTTCGCGCCGAAGTCGTCCCCGTAGGCGGGCATGATCGTCCGCTCGCACAGACAGTCGAGCAGCGCCTCCACGCCCTCGAGTCTCAGCGCCGAGCCGAACAGACAGGGGAAGACCTTTCTTTGGCGGATCGCTTCGTTGACGCTCAGATCGCTCAGCGCGCCGCTCTCGTCATATTCCGAGAGCAGCCCTTCGTCGCACAGGGCGAGGTTCTCGCACAGCTCGTCGGGATCGGGACAGCCGAAGTCGACACAGCCGTCGCTGAGCTTGTTCTTGAGCTGAGCCGTCAACAGGCGGCGGTCGGTGTCGGGCAGATCCATTTTGTTGATGAACAGGATGCACGGAACGTTGTATTTTCTCAGCAGCTTCCACAGTGTCTCGGTGTGGCTCTGGACGCCGTCGGTGCCGCTGATGACGAGGATCGCATAGTCCAGCACCTGCAGGGTGCGCTCCGTCTCGGCGGAAAAGTCCACATGCCCCGGGGTGTCGAGGATGGTGATCTCGGTGTTGCGACAGGTCATCATCGCCTGCTTTGAGAAGATGGTGATCCCGCGGTCGCGCTCGAGGGCGAAGGTGTCGAGGAACGAATCGCGGTGATCGACGCGCCCGAGCTTTTTCAGATTGCCCGACAGATACATCATCGCCTCGCACAGGGTCGTCTTGCCCGAGTCGACATGCGCCAGCACGCCCAATGTGATCTTTTTCATCCCTTCGCCTCCTTGCATAAACCTGCATATTCATGATTCGCTATGATTATACCACATGCCCCGTATCCCGCGCAACGGTGAATATTCCCTCTTTACCCCTTGATAAATGTACAAAAGTTCGGTATAATAATAGGCGGATTTTGTCAAAGGCGCAGAATCTTGCCCGTATCATGCAAAATATGCACGATAATCTTGACAATCCTGCATAAATATCCTATAATTAACGCATAACAGCAAAAGATTTGCATATTCATTCGGAGGTACATCATGAAAAAAGAAGATATCAAAAAAGTCGTATTAGCTTATTCGGGCGGTCTGGATACATCCATCATCATTCCGTGGCTGAAAGAAAACTATAATAACTGCGAGGTCATCGCCGTTTCCGGCAACGTCGGTCAGGCTGACGAGCTGGAGGGTTTGGAGGAAAAGGCGATCAAGACCGGCGCCTCCAAGCTCTATGTCCTCGATCTGACCGAGGAATATGTCGACGATTATATCATCCCGACCATGAAGGCGGGCGCGATCTATGAGGACTATCTGCTGGGTACCTCCACCGCGCGTCCCTGTATCGCCAAGGGTCTCGTGGACGTCGCGATCAAAGAGGGCGCCGACGCGATCTGTCACGGCTGCACCGGCAAGGGCAACGATCAGGTGCGTTTTGAGCTGACCATCAAGCACTTCGCTCCCAACATGCCCATCATCGCGCCGTGGCGTGAGTGGGATATCAAGAGTAGGGAAGAGGAGATCGAGTACGCCGAGGCGCACGACATCCCGCTGAAGATCAACCGCGAGACCAACTATAGTAAGGACAAGAACCTCTGGCATCTGTCCCATGAGGGTCTTGACCTCGAAGATACCAACAATGAGCCGACCTATGAGAAGAAGGGCTTCCTCGAGATGGGCGTTTCTCCGATCGACGCGCCCGACGAGCCGACCTACATCACCCTCGAGTTCGAGAAAGGCGTTCCGGTCGCTCTCGACGGCGAGAAGATGTCCGCGAAGAATATCATCTTAAAGCTCAACGAGCTGGGCGGCAAGAACGGCATCGGTCTCTTGGACATCGTCGAGAACCGACTCGTCGGCATGAAATGCCGCGGCGTGTACGAAACTCCCGGCGGCACCATCCTCTACAAGGCGCATGAGACCCTCGAGAGCATCTGCCTCGACAAGATGACCATGCACGAGAAGCAGAGACTGTCCATCACCTTCGCGGAGCTTGTCTACAACGGTCAGTGGTTCACCCCGCTGAGAGAGGCGCTCTCCGCCTTTGTCGACAAGACTCAGGAGAAGGTCACCGGCTATGTTAAATTGAAGCTCTACAAGGGCAACATCATCAAGGCGGGCGTCGACAGCCCCTACAGCCTCTACAGCGAGGAGATCGCGACCTTCGGCGAGTCCGACTATAATCAGCAGGATTCCGCAGGCTTCATCAACCTCTACGGTCTGCCGATCAAGGTCCAGGCGATCGTGGACGGCAAGAATCGGTAATTCTCGCTGTCAGTGAAGAGTGAAGAGATGAGGGCGGGCTGTGCCCGCACCCGAATTCAATAATACTGTCGCTATGGGTCGGATTCTGTCCGACCCTCACG
>JAFSRK010000026.1 GCA_017446165.1 Ruminococcus sp. | reverse complement strand
GCCTGTTCTGTGAGATCGGCGGCGGCATCCGCAGCATGGAGGTCGTGGACAAGTACCTCGGTGCGGGCATCGACCGCGTGATCCTCGGAACGGCGGCTGTCGAGGACGAAGCCTTCCTCAAAGCGGCTGTCGAAAAGTACGGCGAGCGCATCGCCGTCGGCGCGGATATCAAGGATGGCTGTATCGCCGTGAAGGGGTGGCTCGAGAAGTCCTCCGTCACCGCCGACGACTTTTTCAAAAAGATGCAGGAGATCGGCGTTTCCACCGTCATCTGCACCGACATCTCGAAGGACGGCGCGATGCAGGGCACGAACCGTGAGCTGTACCGCGAGCTGTCTGAGAAATACAACATGAATATCACCGCGTCGGGCGGCGTGTCCACGATGGACGACGTCCTCGCGCTCTGTGAGATGGGGCTGTATGCCGCCATCATCGGCAAGGCGTACTACACCGGCGCGATCGACCTGAGAGAGGCGGTGAAGGCGGTACAATGATCACGAAACGAATCATCCCCTGTCTGGACGTCAAGAACGGACGCGTCGTCAAGGGCGTGAACTTTGAGGGGCTTTCGGACGTCGCTTCGCCCGTGGAGCTTGCGAAATACTACAGCTCCTGCGGCGCCGACGAGCTGGTGTTCTATGACATCACCGCGTCAGCCGAGGGGAGGGCGCTCTTCACCGATATCCTGACCGAGACCGCGAAAAGCGTGTTCATCCCGCTCACGGTCGGCGGCGGTATCAACACCGTCGCGGACTTTGACCGCGTCTTAAAATGCGGCGCGGACAAGGTCTCCGTCAACAGCGGCGCGATCCGCAACCCCGACCTGATCTATGAAGCCGCGAAGCTCTACGGCGACCAGTGCGTGGTGATCTCCGCCGACGTCAAGCGTGTCGACGGCGTGTTTCGCGTCTACGCCAAGGGCGGTCGCGAGAACACCGGCATGGAGGCGATCAGCTGGATCAAACGCTGCGTCGACAACGGCGCGGGCGAGGTCGTGCTGAATTCCATCGACACCGACGGCGTGAAGGGCGGCTTTGACCTCGAGATGCTCGAGGCTGTCTGCAACGCCGTGAACGTCCCGGTGATCGCTTCGGGCGGCGCGGGAAAGATCGACGACTTCATCACCCTGTTCAAGACCCTGCCGAAGGTCGACGCGGGGCTTGCCGCCTCGATCTTCCACTTCGGCGAGGTCAGGATCGCCGATCTCAAAAAGGTGATGGCTGAAAACGGCATCCCCACAAGGATATAAAGCCTTCCCTTCGGGGGGAGGCGGCTCGGCGTCGCCGAGTCGGATGAGGAGAGCGCGTTTTCTCCATCACAATGAAATCGTTATAACAGAGAGGTTGTTCCCTCATCAGTCCCCTGCGGGGACAGCTTCCCCCCGAGGGGAAGCCTTGAGGACGCCGACAGGAGGAATATAACATGGTTAATATCAACGAATTGAAATTTGACGAAAAGGGTCTGATCCCTGCGATCGTGGTGGACAGCGTGTCAAAGCGCGTTCTGACCCTTGCATACATGAATGAAGAGAGCCTGCGGATTTCCATGGAAAAAGGCTTGACCTGTTTTTGGAGCCGCTCGCGTCAGGAGCTGTGGCTTAAGGGCGAGATCTCCGGCAACTATCAGCACATCGTCAGCATCACCGCCGACTGTGACAAGGACGCTCTGGTCGTCGTGGTCGAGCCGGACGGTCCCGCATGCCACCTCGGCACCACCTCGTGCTTTGAAAATCCCCTTTGGGAGAGCGACGAACGCCGTGAGTTCAGCTATGAGGGACTCATGGAGCTGATCAAGGGCAGAAAGACGAACCCGCAGGAGGGTTCCTATACCACCTATCTCTTTGAGAAAGGCGTCGACAAGATCCTCAAGAAGATCGGCGAGGAATGTACCGAGGTCATCATCGCCGCCAAAGCCGAGGACAAGCCCGAGACCATCTATGAGATCGCCGACCTGTGCTATCACACCATGGTGCTGATGATCGAGCAGGGCATCTCCCTCGAGGATATCCACAGGGAGCTTGCTTCGCGCCATGTCATCGACAAGAAAGTCAAGCAGGAGAAGATGACCGGTGATCACTAAAGATTTACACGCTCACTCCACCTACTGTGACGGCAAGAACACGCCCCGGGAAATGGTAGAGGCGGCGCTCAAAAAGGGACTGAACACCTTCGGCATCAGCGGCCACAGCTATACCGCGTTCGACACCTCCTACTGTATGCAGAAAGAGGATATCCCGCGCTATATCGAGGAGCTGCACTACCTCAGAGCCGAGTACTTCGACCGCATCCATGTCCTCTGCGGCGTGGAGCAGGATTACTACAGCGATTACCCGACCGACGACTTCGACTATGTCATCGGCTCGGTGCATTATATCCTCGCGGACGGCGAGTACATCCCCGTCGATGAAACGGCGGAGATTTTGAAGGATGCTGCTGAGAAGCACTTTTCCGGCGATATCTACGCCCTGATCGAGGAATACTATCGGACGGTCGCGGATGTGGTGAACAAGACCGCCTGTGACATCATCGGACACTTCGATTTGATCACGAAGTTCATCGAGAGAGAACCGCTCTTTGATACCGCTAACCCGCGTTACGTCGCGGCGTGGCAGAGCGCGGCGGATGAACTGCTGAAAACCGGCGTGCCGTTCGAGATCAACATGGGTGCGATCACGCGCGGTTATCGCACACAGCCTTATCCGAGCAGCGAGATCGTCGCTTATATCAAGGCGCACGGAGGACAGCTCGTGCTGTCCTCGGACGCTCACTCCTGTGACGCGATCGCCTACGATTTTGATAAATACGAATAAGCATTCCCTCAAAGAGGAAGGCAAAAAAATGGGGCTGTCGCAAAACAAAAAATGTCATTCTGAACGTCAGTGAAGAATCTGAAAGTGCATACTTTTCCGTTAGATTACACATGAAAGGTGTAATGAAGTTGGATAAATTGCACTGTAAGATTCTTCGACAAGCTCAGAATGACACTGAAAGGGGCTATCGCGTTTCTTAGTGCGACAGCCCCCGTTTGTTTTATGATCAGAATTTGATTCTCTCGGCG
>JAFSRK010000245.1 GCA_017446165.1 Ruminococcus sp. | reverse complement strand
GTATATCTTGAAGCAGCCCAAGCCATATCGCGGGAGTAGAACTTACCGAAGTTACCCTTTGAGTCGACATAGGGGTGCAGGATCGCTTCGTAGCCGCGCGACAGACGCACCATGGTATCATAGATCGCCGCGTCGCCGTGGGGATTGAGCTTCATGGTCGCGCCGACGATGTTCGCCGACTTCGTGCGCGCGCCGGTGAGCAGACCCATCTTGTACATGGTGTACAGCAGCTTGCGGTGAGAGGGCTTGAAGCCGTCGATCTCGGGGATCGCGCGCGACATGATGACGCTCATCGCATAGGGCATGAAATTTTCTTCGATCGTAGAAGCGATCCGCTGTTCAACGATATCGCCTGCACCCGCGATCACGCCGTTAGTTATTTGCTTGAGAGCGGGTTGTTTGGTGGATTTTTTCTTAGGCATAATGGATTCCTTGAATTATCTTAATGAAGTGTAAGCGCAACAGCAAAATTGAGGGATGTGCAAAGTATGCCCCTCATCCGTCACCGAAGGTGACACCTTTTCCTTGCAGGAACGGCAACCCTTTTGGGCTTTGCCCATTTCCCCTGACAGGGGAATCACCCCGAGGGGAAGGCTTATGATACGTCGAGGTTGTCGGTGTAGTTCGCGCCGAATTCGACGATGTATTCCTTGCGTCCCTGGAGGTTGTCGCCGAGCAGGACGTCAAAGATGTGAGCGGTGCGCTCGACGTCGTCGGGCATGACCTTAATCAGTCGGCGGGTGGCGGGATTCATGGTGGTCAGGCTCATCATATCGGGTTCGTTCTCACCGAGGCCCTTGGAGCGCTGGATGGTGAACCTGCCGTTGCCGATCTCTGAGAGGTACTTTTCCTTTTCCGCCTCGGTGTAGGCAAAGTAGACCTTGTCCTTCGTCGTAATCTCATAAAGCGGGGATTCGGCGATGAACACCTTGCCCTCCTTGATAAGATCCGGGGTCAGACGGTAGATCATCGTCAACAGCATCGTGCGAATATGGAAGCCGTCGACGTCGGCATCGGTACAGATGATGACCTTGTTCCAGCGGAGGTTGTCGATGTTAAAGGAGTTGATATCCTTTTTCTTAGACTTGCTCTTGCCCATATCGACCTGCACACCGCAGCCGAGGATGGTGATGAGGTCGGTGATAATCTCGCTCTTGAAGATACGGTCATAGTCGACCTTTAAACAATTCAAAATTTTACCGCGGATGGGCATGATCGCCTGAAAATCGGGGTTGCGCGCCTGAACACAGGCGCCCTTCGCGGAATCGCCCTCTACGATGAACAGCTCGCGTTCGTCGACGTTCTTTGAGCGGCAGTCGGTGAACTTCGCGATCTTTGAGGTGATGTCGATCTTCGCGGTGAGGTTCTTCTTGATATTCAGTCGGGTCTTTTCTGCGCTCTCGCGGGAACGCTTGTTGATCAAGACCTGGGCGCCGATCTTCTCCGCTTCGAGGGGGTTCTCGATAAAGTAGACCTCGAGAGAATGGCGCAGAAACTCGGTCATCGCGTCCTGGATGCCCTTGTTAGTGATGGCAAGCTTCGTCTGGTTCGCGTAGGAGGTCTGGGATGAGAACGAGGAGATGACGATCACAAGGCAATCGGCAATATCGTCGTACTTGATTTTGCTTTCGTTTTTGTTGTATTTATTCTGCTGCTTGAGGTAGTTGTCGATCTGGTAGACAAAGGCGTTGCGGACAGCTTTGTCGGGAGAACCGCCATGCTCAAGCCACGAGGAATTGTGGTAGTATTCGGTGGCGGAGACCTTGTTGGAGAACGCTAAGGCGACGTTGATCTTGCACTTGTACTCGTCCTTGTCGTCGCGGTCACGGCACATGCGCTCGCCGCTCCAGCTCTGGACGGTAGTGAAGGCGTCCTCGCCGACAAGCTCGCCGACATGGTCGGAGATACCGTTCTCATAGTAGAACTCCTCGACCTCGAAGGAACGTCCCATCTGCTGGCGGAAGATGAATTTGATGCCGGGATTGACGATCGCCTGACGGCGGATCATCTCCTGATAGAATTCGGGAGCGATCTTGATGTCCGTAAAGACCTCCAGGTCGGGCTTCCAGCGGATCTTGGAGCCGGTGTCGCGACCGGAATATTCAACAGAGGTCAGACCTCCGACGTTCTCGCCCTTCTCAAAATGGAGGGAGTATTTCTTATGATCGCGCTTGATCTCGGCGTCCATGTACTCGGATGCGCACTGGGTCGCGCAGAGTCCGAGGCCGTTCAGACCGAGGGAGAATTCATAGTTCTCCGCGTTGTTGGTGTTATACTTACCGCCTGCATAGAGTTCACAGAACAACAGCTTCCAGTTGTATTCCTCTTCGTTTTTGTTGTAGTCGACCGGAATGCCGCGACCGTGGTCCTCGACCTCGATCGAGCCGTCGGAGTAGGCGGTCAAGACGATCTCCTTGCCGTAGCCCTCGCGCGCTTCGTCGATGGAGTTCGAGATGATCTCAAAGACGCTGTGCTGACAGCCCTCGATGCCGTCCGAGCCGAAGATGACGGCAGGACGCTTGCGGACGCGGTCGGCGCCTTTCAGAGAGGTAATGCTCTCATCGGTATACTGCGGCTTTCTTTTTGTTTTTGCCATTTATAATTCTCCTAAAGAATGATGATTCTGCTTTTGTTTTCGGGAGAAGCAAACCTCTCCCCCTTTGATCTATTCATTATTATGACCATTCCTTTCCGCTGCGCGGAAGGCACAAAAAGGGATGAAACCTTTCTTCTTCATCGCAGCAAGTAAAAATGTGTTAGAATATGCTTGAGAAAGCAGGCACACTACAGAGCACGTGAAGGTGAGTAGG
>JAFSRK010000025.1 GCA_017446165.1 Ruminococcus sp. | reverse complement strand
CATATGCAGCGCCATGACGACAGCCGCCAGCACAAAGGTCAGAACACAGTACCAAAGAACGATGGTATCGGTCGGGGTCTCGGCAAGATTCCACTTGATCAGCCAGTACGGGATCGTGGACGAGAACAACGAATAGAGCAGATAGGGATACAGGCTGTACTGACCCATCAGGGTGAAGATCTTGTGGTTGAACAACGGGCTGATGATGCTCTTCTCGCTGAAGGTAATGGTCACGGATACCGCCAGCAGGAACAGCAGGATGAACTGTCCGGCATTGAACTGCTTGCTGTAGCCGAGCGACACGACCTCCACATCGGCGCCCTTTGCGGCGAATGCCTGACTGAGCTTGTGCCAGAAGTGGTTGTAGTTCGCAATCGCGAGGGTATGCATATAGAGGATGGAGAAGACATAGCCGAACAGCTCGACGATCGCGAGCAGTACGCGTCCGAGCTTCGTGAAATCGAACCGCTTGACCCATTCACAGACGCGGTAGCATACCACGCCCAGACAGATCTCCGCCATCGCGCGGACATTGCCCTTGTAGGTGAAGGCGTATTTGTAGAACAACTCGTAGCGCTTGGAAGGATTGAGGAGCGACTGGCTGTGGAAGAACAGGAAGCCCAGCAGAACCGCGGCGATGATCGGCGCGATCACATATTCAAAGCGACGCTTGTTCTTCGCGTAGATTGGGTAGAGGATCAGCAGGACGAGCAGCATCGCCGAGAGGTACCATGCCTGATCGAGCAGACGATCGAAATCCATGCCGAAGTTCCTCAGCAGGGTCGCCTCATACAGCATCCTGCCGAAGTTGACGCCGAGGTTTTTGACGTTCTCGGTCGTCGAGGCGTTCTCAACGAACGGCGCGACACGACAGATGTAATGGGTCGCGTTCACCGCGATGAACGTCAGCACCAGACAGATGAGATAGGCGGGATAGAAGGACATCAGCTTGCCCTTCATGAACACCCATGTGTTCTTCCATGAGAACTCGTCGTTCGCCCCGCGCTTGTTCATCGACTTTGCGAACAGGAAGCCAGACGTCAGCAGAAAGAACTCAACCGCCAGCGACCCCAGTGTAAACGGGAAGATGTGTTCCTCGTTCGGATGGATCAGGTTGATCTCGATCATCGACGAATGATAGACGACGAGGATCACCGCGAAAACCAACCGCCAGAAGTCGATGGCGCCGTTACGTTTTTTGATCATATAACTTCCTCCGGAGTCACAGTTTGCCATAGTATTCCAATTATACAACCTTTTGCGATAAATGTAAAGCGGGACGGAAGATACAGTCCGAGGAAAAATTCCCAACGCAAAACCGCCGCACAAGGCGGCGGTTTTCTAATACATTGGAGTCACTATATCCTATGCTGAGCGGAGCCGATTGCTCTGCTTTTCAGGCTTTTTCATCGCGCGTGTTGCGCTCGCGCTCTCAGGCGGTCTTGTCCAGCTCGTGCATCATCCGTACCTTCAGGCTGTCGCCCTCCACGATGATGTCTACCGCCGAGATATGCTTGTCGGGGTGAGCCTTCACCAGCTCGTCGACATACATGTTGACAATCTTGTCCGATACTCTTTCGCCTCTGACACTGACTTTCATTCGTTCATCTCCTGTCTTCTCCGCAACCCGCCGATGCGAGTCGAACTATTGTTTTAATATCTTACAATACTATTGTAGCAGAGAAACGGTGTAATTTCCAGTTACAGCTTGACTATTTTCATATCAGTTTCTTAACGGTTAATTCCTTTTCGAACATAAAATCGGACAAGTTTGTAACAGTTAATTCTTTTAGGAGTAAAAAAAGAGAGCAGGCACAAAATATTGTGTCTGCTCTTGTAATATCTACGATATATTGAGTTACCACTGGATGTGGACGTTGAAGATCAGCGCCGCGAAAACGATGGATACCATCGAGAGCAGCTTGATCAGGATGTTGATGGACGGACCGGAGGTATCCTTGAAGGGATCGCCGACGGTATCGCCGACGACAGCCGCCTTGTGCTGTTCGGAACCCTTGCCGCCGTGGTTGCCCGCCTCGATGTACTTCTTGGCATTATCCCAAGCGCCGCCGGAGTTACTCATGAAGATCGCGAGCAGGAAGCCCGAAGCGGTCGCGCCGGCGAGCATGCCGACAACGCCGTAGAAGCCGAGAACCAAGCCGACGATGACCGGAACAACAATCGCGATAACGGTCGGCAGGATCATTTCCTTGAGCGAGGAACGCGAACACATGTCGACGCACTTCGCATAGTCGGGATCGGCTTTGCCCTCCATGAGACCCTTGATCTTCTTGAACTGGTTACGAACCTCGATAACGACGCTCTGAGCGGCTCTGCCGACGGCGTCCATGGTCAGCGCCGCGAATACGAACGGCAGGCACGCGCCGATGAACAGACCGATCAGAACCAGCGGATTCATAACGGAGAAGCTCTCGTAGGTAACGGTCTCATCCATGCCGTGGATCTTGTCGATATAGGAGGCGATCAACGCCAGCGCAGTCAGCGCGGCGGAGCCGATCGCGAAGCCCTTGCCGGTCGCGGCGGTGGTGTTGCCCAGAGAATCCAGCGCGTCGGTGCGCTCACGAACCTCAGGCTCCAGACCGCTCATCTCGGCGATGCCGCCTGCGTTATCCGCAACGGGACCGTAAGCGTCGGTCGCAAGGGTGATACCCAGCGTCGACAGCATACCGACCGCTGCGAGCGCGATGCCGTACAGACCGAGGTTGGTCGAAGCCGCGCCGCCGGAAACAAAGAACGCCGTGAGTACCGCGATGCCGACGATGACGATCGGGATAGCGGTGGAAAGCATACCCAGACCAAGACCGCCGATAATGATGGTGGCGGAGCCGGTCTCGGACTTCGAAGCCAGCTTCTTGGTGGGACCATAGGAATCGGATGTAAAGTATTCGGTGGATTTACCGATCAGTACGCCGGCTAACAGACCCGCGAGGACCGCCCAGTAGAGCGTCCAGTGTTCCTGACCGAGGATGAACCAGATCAGCGGGAACGCGGCGACCGCGATCAGAACCGCGGCGAGGTTGGTACCTCTCGAGAGCGCCTTCAAGAGAAGCTTCTGCTCGGTCTTCTCGCCGGTGCGTACAAAAAAGGTGCCGATGATGGAGCAGAGGATGCCCAGAGCTGCCATGATCATGGGGATCGCCATCGCCTTGAACTGCATATCGCCGTTGCCGGAGAATGCCGCGACGCCCAGAGCGGCGCAGGAAATAACGGAGCCGACATAGCTCTCATAAAGGTCGGCGCCCATGCCCGCGACGTCGCCGACATTGTCGCCGACGTTGTCCGCGATAACAGCGGGGTTGCGGGGGTCATCCTCAGGGATGCCTGCCTCGACCTTGCCGACAAGGTCTGCGCCGACGTCAGCCGCCTTGGTGAAGATACCGCCGCCGACACGCGCAAACAGCGCCATGGACGACGCGCCCATACCGAAGGTCAGCATCGCGGAGGTGATGCCCGAAGCGTCGAGGTTGAAGACGAACTTCAACAGCGCGAACCAGATCGAAATGTCCAGAAGTCCCAGACCGACGACCGTAAAGCCCATGACCGAGCCTGCGGAGAACGCGACTCTCAGACCCTTGTTCAGTCCTGTGCGGCAGGCGTTAGCGGTGCGGGCGTTCGCCGCGGTCGCTATCTTCATGCCGACAAAGCCCGAAAGTCCGGAGAAAAATCCGCCCGTTACGAACGCGAACGGCACATAGGGGGTCAGAAGCCCCGCGAATGCCATACCGCCGAGGATAACGAACATCACCGCAAAGAAAATCAGGACGATCGTGTACTGCCTTTTGAGGTAGGCGTTGGCGCCCGAACGGATGGATGCAGAGATCTTCTTCATCTTCTCGGTGCCTTCGTCAAAGCTGAGAACTCGCTTCGCCATGATCACGGCAAAGGCGATCGCCAGCAGCGCGCCTACGAATATAGCTATTACGAGATATAATTCCATAATATGCTACCTCTCCTTTCTTAATTATAACCTATATTTTACTATATCAAAGTATTAAAGTCAATGTTCATCATCACCTATCTGTTAAATTGATAACGAGCTTTTTTATGACTTTTTTACCATGATTCCGCGATTTCATCGGTCGCGGACGATGCTCTATAATACAGCAAAACCGCGGCAGGTCTCCCCGCCGCGGCTGTATCAATGCATTCTGTTTAATGGTTCATCGCTTACACTTCAATGTAGTACCCTTGGTATTATAAGCAGAAGTGTATGACTTTTTATCTGCGGAAACACATCGGATCGTATAAGTATAGGTCACACCGTTCTTTGCGGTCTTATCCACATATGCCTTGTTGGAGAATGCAATACCGATCCATTTACCGTTACCGGTCTTGCGGAAGATCCGGTAATTCGCCGCTCCTGCGACACGCTTCCAACTGACCTGTATGCCGCTCGCGGTATTCTTCAGAACAGGCGCGGCAGGTGTGGCGATATAAGTCGTTGTCCAGCCGTTGGCGTTATAGCCGCTGGTCAGGGTCTTGCCGTCGAATGAAACGCAGCGGATCGTATAGGTGTATTTTGTTCCTGATTTTGCTACCTTATGAACAAAAGAGGTCGCGGCAGTATCGCCGAGCTTTTTCCACTTGCTGGCACTCTTAAAAAATACGCGATATTTTGCCGCACCGCTGACCTTACCCCACGTCAATTTCACGCCATATAGGGTGTTTTGAAGATTTGTAATATATGGGGTATATACTGAGACTTTGATTGTACATACAGCCGTTTTTCCATTCGAAGTCCTTGCGGTAATCTTCACAGTACCGGGCGCCAAAGCAGTTACCTTTCCGTTGCTGACAGTTGCAACAGAGGAATTACTGCTTGACCAAGTGACAGTTTTCGAGGTCGCATTTACTGGATATACCGTTGCGGTTAAGGTTGCTGTACCTCCCTTGTAGAGGGATATCGATGATTTATTTAGCGTGATCGATGAAGGACTAACAGGGGCTGTTAAACTAAAAGTGTAATTGCCTGCGCCGCTGGAGTAATTCGGTCTAATGACAAGATAATAGATACCTTTTCCCAGACTAAGCGCTTCAGTAGTTGAAGTTGTTGTTTTGGAATATTTATGAGAGTTCGTATTTAATGAATCATAGATTTGAAAGTATATGCTTATTTCTGCATTAATTGTAACCGTAGTTTTCTCTGACGATGAAACTGTGAAGGAATAGTAATCTATGGGGTCGTTTTTTGCGATTTGTCCATAGTATTTCGTACCCATATTGACGGTATTCGCTTTTGCAAATGTATTATTGTTTGTGTCCAAGCTTTCCTTAAATGTTTCATTGGCGGATTTAAATGTCATTGAAAAGTTATATTTGCCCACTCCGTTTGAATAATTAGGCTTGATTGCAAGATAGTATTTTCCTGATACAAGATCAATACTCTCGGAAAACGATTCCGATGTTTTATAATAGATATAACTGCTTGTATTCGTAGAGGCATAAATTTGATAGTGTGTGCTCATTTCAGCACTGGCTGTAAGGGCAATCCTGCCGGATGATAAAATTGTAAATGTATATACATCTATGGAATCGTTTTTTGCGATTTGTCCATAGTATTTCGTACCCATATTGACGGTATTTGCTTTTGCAAATGTATTATTGTTTGTGTCCAAGCTTTCCCTAAATGTTTCATTGGCAGATGTAAATGTCATTGAAAAGTTATATCTGCCCACTCCGTTTGAATAGTTAGGCTTGATTACAAAAAAATATTTTCCTGACAACAGATGAATATTCTCGGAAAACGATTCTGATGTTATATAATAGATATTGCTGCCCGTATTAGTAGAGGCATAGATAAGATATGTAGTACTCATTTCAGAACTGGCAGTCAATCGGACCAACCCTGAGGAAGATAGAGTAAATGCATAATAATCAATTTTGTTTGTGCTTGTAATACTACCATTCATCGTACTTCCCAGTGTGTAGGATGTTGCGGCAGCAAAACTGTTGCCTGCCGCTTCCACAGAAAACGGTGCAATTAGCATAACACTGAGTATCATAATAATTAACAATAAAATGGCTAATGCTTTTTTCATATTCTTTTCCTCCTTTTGATAGTGTCATTCTGAACGAAGTGAAGAATCTTATTGCAGACGGTTGTCGCAAGATTCTTCGGCGGGGCCACAGAATGACATATTGATATGCTCCGCGACAATTAAAAAAGGCGCACGACCGAAAGTCATGCGCCAAAAAACACAAGCTCCGTTGGTTGTAGTTAAGGACACTTTTGTATGGTGCAGCTTTTTTAGGCTGCACCTTGCCTTTTCTAATCAACAAGCTAAGCTGTTTTCTGTGGTT
>JAFSRK010000244.1 GCA_017446165.1 Ruminococcus sp. | reverse complement strand
GGCAGCATTTCAGAACGATCAGCATCAGAAATACCCATCTCAGACGCTATAATCTCTCTAACCTCTTTAGCAGGATGTAAATCACCATCTTCAATTGCATGTAAAAATCCTTCGAAAAATTCAAAAAACTTTGGAACTGACATAAGAAAACCACCTTTCTTATTTCGAGTAAATCTACTGTAATTAATCATATCATATTGATAGATGATTTACAATAAAAAACTCATTTCATTGCTGCAACCTATCCCCTAACATCATATTTCGAACACAACCCTAACCTGTTATCATAATTCTAATACAACCTCATGTCACACTCTAATGTGTGAAAGTGTGTGTTTTTTGCGAAAACAAGATACAGTTAATGCTCAAAAAACAGCTTATCTATGCGGTTTTACGCGAGACATCAGGCACACGCTCTCGATGTGAGCGGTGCGGGGGAACATATCCACGGGGGTTATTTCTTTTACGGAATAATGCAAGGTTTCGAACTGACTGAGGTCGCGGGCAAGGGTGGCGGGATCACAGGAGACATAGACGACGCGGTCAGGGTGCATCTTATTGATGGTTTCGATCAGTTCGGGCGTGAGTCCCTTGCGCGGGGGATCAACGATGACAACGTTTGGAGTGATTCCCTCCCCTCTCAGCTTTGCGGCGGCTTCGGATGCGTCGGCGCAGATGAACCGCGCGTTGGTAATACCGTTGCGTTCGGCGTTCGCGTTCGCGTTCTCAATCGCTTCGGGGATAATCTCGACGCCGATGATCTCCTTACAATCCTTTGCCATGGACAAGCCGATGGTACCGGCGCCGCAGTAGAGGTCGAGCAGTACCTCGCTGCCGCTGAGATCGGCATAATCACGCGCAACACCGTAGAGCCGCTCCGCCTGAGTGCGGTTGACCTGATAGAACGAGCGCGGCGCGATATCGAAGCGCAGTCCGCAGAGGATATCTTCGATGCAATCCTCGCCGTAAACAGTATAGCTTTTCTTACCGAGAACAACATTCGTATCATCGGGATTGACGTTGAGAATGATACTTTTGATTTGGTTATATTTTTCTTTTAAGGAATTATATAACGCAGTATCGCCATCAAAGGAACGCTTGCCCGCGACGATACAGACCATCACATCCCCTGTCTTTTCGGCATATCTTAAATAGAGATGGCGGATGCCCTGACGGTTTCGATCGGTATCAACCAGCTCCGGTCGATCCTTGATAAAATCGTAGAAGTCCGCGGCAATCTCGTTGAAGATTTCGGGCGATAACTTACAGTCGATGCAGGGTACGATCCGATGACTGTGGCGGGCATAGAAGCCCATGGTGACCTCGCCGTTTTTATCGAGTCCGATCGGGATCATCGCCTTATTGCGATAGCCATCAATATTCTCTGAAGGAATTATATTCCCGACAAGGCTTTCATCCAGCTTTCCGATGCGGGTGATGCAATCCACGACCTTTTGGCGTTTCGCGGTCAGCTCGGCGTCATAGGAAATGTGGCGATAGACACAGCCTCCGCACTGCTTTGATACCGGACAATCGGGTGTGATCCTGTCCGGCGAAGGCGTGATGATCTCCTCGACCTTGGCGTAGGCGACGTTCTTCTTCACCTTGAGGATCCGCGCTTGGATCTCATCACCGACGGCGGTATTCGGGATGAAAACCACAATGCCTTCGGCAGTTCGGGCGACGCCGTCGCCGTCGGAGGTCAGAGATGTTATATTCAACTCGATGATATCGTTTTTGGAAAGCATAGGAAAACTCAATACTCCTCTTTGTGGGATTGCCACGGGAACCCTCAGTCGCCTTTGGCGACAGCTCCCTTAGAAAAGGGAGCCTTCCCTTGCAATGATAGTTTAAAACCATTATACAATACAGGGTAGGCTTATTTTTCTGTCAGAGAAATATATTTACATTTTTGTTAACCTATTGAACTTTGTGTCAAAAAATGGTATGATATAGAGTACAAATTCAGAAACAGACCGCTGTGAAGCCGTGCGGCGTGAATTTTGCGTGCGGTTTATCACAAGCTACATAAGGGGAAATCACTATGAACAAAGACCATCTTTTGGATAATATCAAACGCATCCATTTCATCGGTATCGGCGGCTCGGGTATGTGTCCGCTCGCCGAGATTCTGCACAGCGAGGGCTTTGAACTGACCGGCTCAGATTGTAACGAGAGCGACACCCTCGAGCGCATCAAGAGCTACGGCATCAAGGTATACATGGGTCACAGAGCCGAGAACATCGACGGAGCTGAGCTGATCGTCTATACCGCCGCTGTCAAGCCCGACAATCCCGAGCTTGTTGCAGCAAAGGAAAAGGGCATCCTCGCCATCGAGCGCAGTGTGATGCTCGGTATCGTCACCCGCCGATATAACCGCAGTATCGCGGTCGCGGGTACTCACGGAAAGACCACCACTACCGCTATGCTCAGCCAGACGCTGATCGGCTCGGGCTTCGATCCCTCCGCGATCATCGGCGGCAAGCTGCCCTTCATCGGCGGCAACAGCTATGTCGGTCAAAGCGATATCATCGTATGCGAGGCGTGCGAATATGTCGACACCTTCCTCGAACTCAATCCGTATATCTCCGTGATCCTCAACATCGACGCCGATCACCTCGACTACTTCAAGACGCTCGACAATATCAAGAAATCGTTCAACAAGTTCTGTCACCTGACCACCGGCGCACTGGTCATCAACGGCGACGACGAGAACATCCTCGACGCGATCGAGGACGTCACCCTGCCGATGATCACCTTCGGCTTCAGAAAGACCAACGACTACTATGCCGCAAATCTCAGAGATATCAAGGGCGCCTACAAGGAATTCGATCTGATGTACAAGGGTGAAAAGCTCTGTGATATCGCGCTGAAGGTTCCCGGCAGACACAATATCTACAATGCGCTCGCAGCAGCGGCTACTGCACACTATCTCGGCGCGACTCCCGCTCAGATCGCGGAGAATCTGCACGCCTTCACCGGCGTTCACAGACGTTTTGAGATCCTCGGAAATCCGAGAGGCATCACGGTCGCGGACGACTTTGCGCATCATCCCACAGAGCTGACAGCGGCATTATCCGCGGCGATGGAGATGGGCTTCAAGAAAGTATGGGCGGTGTTCCAGCCTCACACCTTCAGCCGTACAGCGCTGTTGCTGGACGACTTTGCCAAGGCGCTGTCTATTCCCGACGTCGCGATCATCTCCGAGATCCTGCCGGTTCGCGAGACCAACACCTACAACATCTATAACACCGATCTCGGCGCGAAGGTCCCCGGAAGCGTGTGCATCGACACCTTCGATGACATCACCAAGTATATCGAGGAGCATGCCGAGGACGGCGATCTGGTCATCACCCTCGGCGGCGGCAACGTCTACATGTGCGCTAATCAAATTCTCAAAGCGCTCAGCACAGAGGAATAATACTAATTTTAATTAAAACGCTTAAACAAGGTATTTGCGGAAAATTTCGCAGAGCAAGGCGGAGATCGCAGGCAGGCTGGCGCCTGTCAAGATCGACAACGCAGCTATGCGGAATTTAACGCAATAGATGTTATAGGGTTTTATTTGAAATTAGTATAAAACCTGATATCAAAGAATCACCCTCCGAGCTAAAAAACTCGGAGGGTTTTCCTATAAGAACAGGCGGTCGAGATGACCGCCTGTTCGTGGTTCTATATCAGTTGTAATAGGATGACTTGGCGCTGTCGGGGATCTTTTCCTCAAGGGTGAGGGTAAGCGTTCCGGTTCTGCCGCCGCGCTCGACTTCAAACTCGACCTTATCGCCGACCGACTTGCCGTCCATCAGTTCCTCGACGTCGGACTTGGAGCTGACCTTGTCGCCGTCGATAGAGATGATGCGGTCGCCCTCCCTAAAGCCTGCCTGAGCGGCGTTAGAGCCTGTGGTAACGGAGCTGACATAACAGCCCGGCTCGGTGGTGCCGTAGTAGTACCAAGTATACATCTGGTTGCTCAGGTCGATGAAGGTCATGCCGGTATCCGCCTTGCCGCGAACATAGCCGTACTGCTTGAGGTCGCCGAGGATATTCACCGCGTTGTTGATCGGGATGACAAAGCCGATATTATCGACCTCACCGGAGTAGTTCTTCGCTACGACGATGCCTACCAGCTCGCCTTGGCCGTTGAACATACCGCCGCCGGAGTTACCGGCATTGATCGCCGCATCGGTCTGCATCAGGGTCATAGTCTGGTCACCGACAACGATGGTGCGGTCGAGCGCGGACACGATGCCCTCGGTAACGGAACCGCCGAGGGTTCCGAGCGGGTTACCGATAATGACGCTCTTGTCGCCTACCTCGATGGTGGAGGAATCGCCGAGTACCGCAACAGTCAGATCCTTGTCCTTCGGATCGATCTTGATCAGCGCGATGTCGATTTCCTCGTCAGCGCCGATCAGCTCAGCGTCGTAGGTCTCGCCGGAGCGGAGGGTGACGGAGATATTCTTTGCACCTTCGATAACATGGTTATTGGTGATGATGGTGCCGTCGTCGCTGATGATGACGCCGGAGCCTGCGCCCTGGGTGATATACTGACCGTAGAAGTCGGAGGTCTGGACGACCTCGGTGGTGATCTCTACAACGGAGTTCGCGACCTCATCGGTGATCTCAGCGGTGGATTTGTCAACGGTGGTCGTGCCGGCTGATGTTTCTTTAGCTTCAACCTTGTGGACGACCAAAGCGTCGCTGCCGGTGCCGGAGCCGCCGAGGTTCATATTCTTTGCGAGGATGCTGCCGCCGAAGCCTGCCGCACCGCCTAAGAGGATGCACGCGATCAGGAGCAGCGCGATCGCGCCCTTGCCGAAACCGGATTTCTTTTCCTTATGTTCTGTACGGCGTTCGGGAGCGGGCGTCGGTTCCTCATGACGCGTGAAGGAACGGTGATAGTAGCCGTCGGAATCAAACTGCGCCACGTTGTTCGACGGAGTCTGAGCCGCGTGATAAACCGGAGCCGACGGCTGTTCGTTATACATATCCGCATAGGGATTGGTATAGACAGGCTGTGCAGGCTGAACGGGCTGTGCAGGCTGTGAAGTGTAAGGTGTGTGATAAGGATTCGCGGGTGTGCGGTCGCCGTAAAGCTCTGTCACCGGCTGCTCAGGCGTGTAATCGGCGTTCGCCTGATATTCGGGCCGGGGATTAGTCGCGGGAGTAGCGGGTGTATCGGGAGTATCGGACTCGCTGTTAAATGCGTTATATTTCTCAAAAAATTCTTCGTTCATGATGGGTACCTCCTTAGAAGATTCAACATTTGATTTCTGTTGCTCAGTTAACTTTCTTCCTGAGTACGCTTATAGGATATCCCCGTAAAGTGAAAAGACACTGACACACAGGTGAAATAACTTTTAACAAATTATGAACAAATTATGAACGGGCGCTTCCCTATTTTTGGCGCTGCTTGTCGATGACCATCTGTAAATACGGCAGGAGTTCAAAGCCCATGCGCTCATAAAGCCGCATCGCACCTTTGTTGTAATCCTCCACCTCAAGGCGGAAGCGCATCGCGGGGATCTCTCGCTTCAGAAATTCAAAGAATGCCGTGCCGAAGCCCTTTCCGCGCGACTGCGGCTCGATATAGATTTCCTCGATGGTGACGGACAAGCCGCCCGCCTCCTGAGAAAAAGTCTTTGACAGCAGGGCAAACCCGCAGGGCTTTCCCTCATCCTCGAAGATATAGCCCTTCACATAGGTATCGGAGCGCATCATCTCGTTGAAGGTAAGCTCATAGTTTTCAGGTGGAACGGGTGCGTTGACCGCGTCGGTATGGTAGAATTTGTCGACAAAGTCGTAATAGATTTCTCTGTCGGCTTGTGTGATCTCTCTGAACATCTTATTCATCCCTTTTCAGCTTGATATGAAACAGCCTTTCGGCATTCTTATACATAATGTTGTCGTAGTCCTCGGGCGTGACCATCGAACGGAACTCGTTGAAATACGCCTGATAGAGCGATCGCTCTCCCCTGCCGTTGTCAAGATAGGTATCTTTGCCGTCGATTGGATTGTCTGAGCCGAAGAGAATCTTCCCGCTCCCCCATCTCCTGACGGATTCCAGCGTACTTTCCACCGACACCCATGTCGTATCGCCGTAAAGGTTCGGCAGCTTTCCGAGCAGCTCGATCGCCTCGCGGTTGTCCGTACCGAGATCCATATGTACCATGACGAAGCTGAGCTCGGGGTGCGCCTTGGCGGCATTATACAGGTGGATCGAGCGCGCCTCCTCACAGCCTCCGGTGTGGGATACGATGGGCAGGTCATACTCAGCCGCGAGTCGGTAGATCGGCTCCATGCGGGGGCTGTCGGGCGCGACGCGCGAATGGAAAGGATGGAACTTAAAGGCATAGATTACGTCGCGGTTTTCCCTGAGGATCCTGACGAATTCTTCATCGGGCTGCTCGGAGGCGGTTTTCAACCATATGGCAACGCCGATCTTGTCGGGATTCACGCGCGCGAAGCGCACCGTATCGAGGAAGGTCTCGTTCTGGGACTTCTGTAATTCAGCAGGGATCGGACGACCCTCGTGATCGTATTCAGCGGCTTCGCCGTTCGACACGATCGAAAAGTCAATGCCGTATCTCTCCATAGAGTAAAGCACATGCTCGGGACGCATATCAAACCCGATGCAGGTCCCGATGTGTACATGTGTATCAATAATCATTTTCATCACCGTGTCTATCATACCCCGATTGAGCGACAAATGCAAGCATTATCACACTCACATCCGCCCGCAAAGCTCATAAAATATAATGTAGCATCATGACTACACTATCAACGAAGGAGTAATCAAATGGATACAAAAAAGATCATGCAGGAATACGGCATTGCGCCGCTGCCTGATGACACTGTCGAGGCGATGGCGTATGTTCCCTATCAGCCGTATTCGCCCGAAATGTGCAAGCCGGTGCTGGGCTATGAGAACGGTACGCTGTTCAGAGCGCTCCACAAGCCCTTCTACGGCTCAAGGTGCGGAGGTGACCGTGATGAATGAACGCGATATGCTGCTCAAAAAGATCGGTACCTATAAATTCGCGATCGTAGACATCGACATTTTTCTCGACACCCATCCCGGCGACAGCAAGATGCTCGCGCTGAGGAATCAGTATGAAGAGGAACTCAAGCCGCTTGTCAAGAAGTTCGAGGCGAAGTACGGTCCGCTGACCAAAAGAGATACCGAAACCAACACATGGACATGGGTCAAGGATCCGTGGCCGTGGGATATGGAGGCATAAGCGATGTTTGTCTATGAAAAACAATTGCAGTACCCTGTCAAGATCAAGAACACCAACCCGGCGCTCGCAAAGCTGATTATCACCCAGTACGGAGGTCCGGACGGTGAACTCGGTGCGTCCATGCGCTATCTGAGTCAGCGGTTCTCGATGCCTCTGCCGGAGCTGAAAGCGACACTGACGGATATCGGTACAGAAGTCCCTATGTTGCGCAAAAACCAATATCACTTAACACGCTCGATCTCAGCCTTTCCTTTCAGAATCCTCACCTGCCATGTTTCCGGTATGCCTTTCAACCGGATGTCGATCGTTCTGTCTTTATGAACACAGATCTTATCAATGATGCTGCGGTAGAAGATATCGTTCCACTCAGCTCCTCTGACGAGCATGTCGATGTATTCTTTGATACTGCTCATGATCTGCGTTTTATCTGTGAGCATATCTCTCTTGGCTTTTTCCTCGTTCAGTTTATTCGACAGCGCGGCATATTCCGCGTTCAGCCTCTCGCATGCCGACTTATATTCCGGTGTTTCGATATCTCCCGATAAGCACAGATCGAGAAGCTTTTCTTTTTTTGCTTCGAGCTTCTTTATCTCGTTTTCAAAAACAATTGCATCGTTTTGGCCGGGACAGATTCGGAGAGCCTCGTCGACTGTATCGAGAACAGAATCGACAATGTCTTCTCTGTTGCTCATGACACTATGTATAATCTGCTGCAGAACCGATCGGATATCATCCTCGCTAAGGTTCACATTATCGCATCCGGGCGTCTTATCGTTTTTCGGATTCTTAATTCTTCCCTTCTTGTTTTTGGCGACGCATGACCAGCTCTCATACTTTCTGTCATTGGAGGACTTTTTTACTGTGTGAATAAAGGTGGAGCCGCATTCCGCACAAATGATCTTTCCCGACAAGGCGTAACGATTTGCAAAACCGTTTTTTGATCGGCGAAGATCATGCCTGCGCTGCAACTCCCGACGTACCGCTTCAAAACGTTCTCGAGGTATGATCGCCTCATGGTGATTCCTGATGGTCACATAATTCAGCTCTCCCAGATTGGCTTTCTTCTTATGCGAAAGATAACTCGGGGTATATGTCTTTTGCTGAATCAGATCACCGCAGTACTTTTCGTTCTTCAAAATGCGGAGAATGGCTGTGTATGACCATTCCTTCATGAAGCGTGAGGTCGGGATACCGGCTGCACGAAGTTCATTGGCGATGACATGGCATCCCTTTCCTTCGTCCAGGTACTTGTGATAGATCAGTCTAACGATCTCAGCTCCCGCTTCGTTGATATACAGCTTCCCGCCGCGGACATCATAACCAAGCATATCGCGTCCGAATACAACGCCCTGCTCCATCCGTCTGCGCTGTCCCCACTTGACGCGCTCGGATGTCTTGCGGCTTTCCTCCTGTGCCAGCGAAGCCATCATCGCAAGACGAAATTCATGGTCGGGCTGGATGGTATCGATATTATCGTTGAGAAAAAGCAAGCGTATCCCGTGTTCCCGAAGTTCACGGGTATAGGCGATGCTGTCGAGAAGATTGCGGGCAAATCGGGAAACCTCTTTCGTGATAATCATATCGAATTTTCCGTTCCTGCCGTCTTCGACCATCCTGTTAAAGCTTTCTCGTTTGAGCGTGTTGGTTCCCGTGATCCCCTCATCGACATAGATTTCACAGAGATCCCACAACGGATTCCTGTTAATATAATCATAGAAATACCGCTGTTGGCTCTCGAGTGAATTTGCCTGATCAAGTTTGTCGGTCGAAACGCGACAGTATGCTGCTACGCGGATTCTTACGGAGCGTTCTTTCATCTCAGCTTCTCCTTATACCTTCCGCAGTTGTCAGCGCTTCTATGTTCAAGCATCTCTCACACTGATTCCGACTGAGAAGTCCTTGCTCTTTCATCGCAATAAAGATTGCAGTTTTTATTCTCCTTTGTGTTTCTTTACATACGGTTATCTGTTTCGGCGTTTCGGTAAAAACGATCTTTGTTTTCAAGATAATCACCCGATGAATCCTATGCCGGATCAGAGGCGCTTATGCGATAACGAAGCATCATCGCTTTATACT
>JAFSRK010000004.1 GCA_017446165.1 Ruminococcus sp. | reverse complement strand
TTCAAGTTGAATCTTGACCGCACCTGTGTTATAATCATGACATTAATCAGAGGAGGTACGCTATGCTCGATATCCACAGCCACATCCTGCCCAAGATGGACGACGGCAGCAAATCTGTCGAAATGTCCCTCGAAATGCTGAAAAGCTCCTATGAGCAGGGCGTCACCACGATGGTGTCCACCTCCCATTTTTACGCCCACCACGAATCGCCCGACGAATTCCTTCGTCGTCGGCGCCATGCCGCAAAGAAGCTAGAGTCCCTGTTAACGGACTCTATGCCGAAGATCCGTTTCGGCGCCGAGGTGCTGTATTATCCCGGCATCGCCCAAAGCGAAGAGGTGCGGCAGCTTCATATCGAAGGCACATCGCTGATCCTGATCGAGATGCCGTTTGTTCCGTGGTCGGAAAAGATCTTCGATGAGCTAATCACGTTCCAGTATAACTCACGTCTGCAGGTCGTCCTAGCCCATGTCGAGCGATACCGCTCGATCCAGAGCCGCGCGATCTACGACAAGCTCTTTGATCAGCCGTTTTATTTCCAGATGAACGCCGAGGCGTTCACCTCGTTCTTCGACCGCAGACTTGCGCTGTCGCTGATCGACGGCGGACTCCTCCACTTTCTCGGAACGGACTGTCACAACATGACCTCCCGCTCACCGAACATGGATGAAGCGAGAAAGGTCATCGATAAAAAGCTCTCTCCCGCCGCATGGTACGAGATCACTGACGAGATGGAGTCCCGCTTCAATCAACATATTCTATAAAATCAGCCCGCTGTAATCATTACAGCGGGCATTTTTGATTACTTTTCGGGGACGGTGATCTTCTCCATGCCGCCCATGTAGGGTCTGAGGGCTTCGGGGATGTTCACGCTGCCGTCCTCATTGAGGTTGTTCTCGAGGAAAGCGATCAGCATTCTCGGCGGTGCGACAACGGTGTTGTTGAGGGTGTGGGCAAAGTACTTTTTATCCTTGCCGTTTACGCGGATCTTGAGTCTGCGTGCCTGAGCGTCGCCGAGGTTCGAACAGGAGCCAACCTCGAAATACTTCTTCTGTCTCGGACTCCACGCCTCGACGTCGACGGACTTGACCTTGAGATCTGCGAGGTCGCCGGAGCAGCACTCGAGGGTTCTGACCGGGATGTCCAGCGTGCGGAAGAAGTCGACGGTGTTCTGCCAGAGCTTATCGAACCAAGCCTTGGAATCCTCGGGCTTGCAGACGACGATCATTTCCTGCTTCTCGAACTGATGGATGCGATAAACGCCTCTCTCCTCGATGCCGTGAGCGCCCTTCTCCTTGCGGAAGCAGGGGCTGTAGGAGGTGAGGGTATAGGGCAGCTCGTCCTCCTTGATGATAGTGTCGATGAACTTGCCGATCATGCTGTGCTCGGAGGTACCGATCAGGAACAGATCCTCGCCCTCGATCTTGTACATCATCGCGTCCATCTCGGCAAAGGACATGACGCCCGATACGACGTTGGAGCGGATCATGAACGGCGGCACACAGTAGGTGAAGCCGCGGTTGATCATGAAGTCGCGGGCATAGGAGATCACCGCCGAGTGCAGACGCGCGATATCGCCCATGAGGTAGTAGAAGCCGTTGCCGGCAACTCTGCGGGCGGCGTCGAGATCGATGCCGTTGAGCTTCTCCATGATCTCGGTGTGGTAGGGGATCTCAAAGTCCGGAACGACCGGCTCGCCGAAGCGCTCGACCTCGACGTTCTCGGTGTCGTTCTTACCGATCGGAACGCTCGGGTCGATGATGTTCGGGATGACCATCATGATCTTCAAAACCTTCTCGTTCAGCTCGGCTTCCTTTTCCTCGAGAGCCTTCAGCTCCTCACCCTGAGCGGCGACCTGAGCCTTCAGCTCTTCCGCCTTTTCCTTCTCGCCGCGGGCATAGCAGCCGCCTATTTCCTTGGAAATCTTGTTACGGTTCGCGCGGAGCGTATCCGCGTCTCCCTTTGCCTGACGAGCGGCTTTGTCCAGCTCGATGACCTCGTCGACCAGCGGAAGCTTGCTGTCCTGGAACTTGTTCCTGATGTTCTGCTTGACCACTTCGGGGTTCTCTCTTAAAAATTTGATATCAATCATGTTCTTCGCCTCATTTATATGATGTAGATATTGTGTAATTTTATAAGGTACGGCACATGGCGTACCGCTATTCAATCAGGCGTGGGCGCAGCCCACCCTTAATTGTCAACTGTTAATTTTCAATTTTAATCGTCCTCTTCCGGTCTGTTCCACAGATCGCTGAGCTTTGCGGTGAGCTTGAACAGCTCGGAGGGATCGTAGAATTCGACGCACAGCGTACCGCCGGGATTGTTCTTGAACGGAACGACCGTGACCTTGGTACCCAGCTCCTGTTCGAGCGTCAGCTCGACCTCGCGATAGATGGTCGCTTTTTTCTGATGCTCTTTTTTGACGGTGGGCTTTGCGTCGGCGATCTTCTTGACCATCGCCTCTGTCGCGCGTACGCTGAGGTTCTCGTCGACGACCTTGTTCGCCGCCGAGATGATCTTGTCCTTTTCCTCGATCGAGAGCAGCGCCCTCGCGTGACCGGGGCTGAGCTTCTTTTCCTCCAAAAGCGGCTTGACCTCCTCCGGCAGGCTCAGCAGTCGCAGCATGTTCGCGACCTGCGGACGGGATTTGCCGACTGTCTTTGAGATGTCCTCCTGTGAGAAGCCGTACTCGTCGATCAGCGCGCGGTAGCCCGCCGCTTCTTCGAGAGGACTCAGATCGCTTCGCTGCAGATTCTCGATCAGCGCGATCTGCATGGTCTCGCTGTCGGACAGCTCGCGGACGATCGCGGGGATCTCCGTCAGTCCGGCAAGCCGCGTCGCGCGGTATCTGCGCTCGCCGGCGACGATCTGGTATCCGCCGTGGAGCTGCGGACGCACCAAAATCGGCTGTAAAACGCCGTGGCGGCTGATGCTGTCGGCAAGCTCCGCGAGCGCCTCGTCGTCAAAGCTCTTTCGCGGCTGCTTGCGGTTCGGCTCAACCTGAGACACCTTGAGGGTGACGACCTCGTTCTTGTCCTCGGTATCGTTTTCGATAAAAATCGCGCTCAGCCCTTTGCCGAGTCCTCCAATCTTCTTAGCCATCCTTGTTCTCCTTACGCAGGATCTCCTGCACCAGATTCAGATATGCGTCCGAGCCTTTGCAGTTCTTGTCATAGTACATGATCGGCATGCCGTAGGACGGAGCCTCAGAGAGTCTGACGCCGCGCGGGATGACCTGACCGAATACCTTCTTCGGGAAAAACTGCTTGACCTCGTTGACGACCTGTTGGGTCAGATTCAGTCTGCCGTCATACATCGTGAGCAGCACGCCCTCGATGAAGATATGCTCGTTTAACTTTCGCTTGACATAGCGCACGGAGTTCATTAGCTGGGACAAACCCTCGAGCGCGTAGTACTCGCACTGGATGGGGACGAGTACGCTGTCGGTCGCCGTGAGCGCGTTGGTCGTGATCAGACCGAGCGACGGCGGACAGTCAATGATGATGTAGTCATAGTACTGCTTGATCGGCAGTAGTCCCTTTTTCAGCCTGTGGGAGCGGTCGGACGCGTCCATGATCTCGAACTCCGCCGCCGCGAGGTCGATGCCCGCGGGCATTAAGTCCAGATTATTGTACTTTGTTTTCAGCACGATCTCCGTTGCCTTCGCGTCGCCGACCAAGAGATCATAGGTCGATTTCGACACGCTTCGTTTGTCGATGCCGACGCCGCTGGTGGCGTTGCCCTGAGGGTCGATATCAACGAGCAGGGTCTTCTTGCCGTAGTAGCCGAGTCCCGCCGCGATGTTCACCGCGGAGGTGGTCTTGCCTACGCCGCCTTTTTGGTTTGCGATCGCAATGATCTTCGTCATTTTTTCACCTACACTTCCCTGTCGATAGTTTGTTATCCTAATCCTTGATAAAAAGATTTAATCAGATATCAGTGATATATTTCGGAATATAGTGCAATAGATGATAAAGGTTTTTATTAAGGATCAGTATTATCTCAACTTATCTTGATTCAACGCCCTCTATTGTACCACAATCGGCAGATCAATTAAACCCCTTTTCAAAAAAATCCTGAAAATGTTTCACGTGAAACAATATTACTTGTAGGGGCGGGCATGGTCCGCCCGCCGGTAGGAACTTTTTATTTCTATCTGCGGTTGCAGATAATATCTAGGCTTTTCATCTTGCGGACGACCAATGGTCGTCCCTACAATTGAAATAATGCCAACAGCCGCATGCATTACGCACACGGCTGTCGGCAAGGGGTTCAGATAAGGAAATGGGTATGAGTTCAGGCGCTCTCGCGCCTAGGGGAAAGCATAGTAATGAATACTGAAAAATGAATAACGAATCATTTTGCGACCGGTCACGAACCACTTGTCACTATCTTTATGCGATCTCGGCGGCTTTGGGGATCTTGACGGTGTATTCGATATAGTCGTCGGTCTCGGATCTTCGGGAGATCGCGTTGATCCCCGACAGGCGCATCGTATCGACCGCCTTGTTGATCGTGTTGACGAAGATGCGGACGTCCTTGACGACGACCTTTCTGCCGCCCTTCTTCTCGGGCTGATGCGGTTCTTTCTTCATCAGCGCATCCGTCACGAGCGCTTCGCTCTCGCCGACGCTGAGATTCTCGGTGATGATGCGGCTGAGTACCTCTCGCCGAAGACCCTCGTCGCTGATCCGAAGCAGAGCGCGCGCATGGCGTTCGCTGAGGTTCGCCGTGAGGATCCACTCCTGTTCCTCAAAGGACAGGCGTAGCAATCTGAGCTTATTTGCAATGGTACTCTGCTTCTTGCCGAGCTTGATCGCCGCCTGTTCCTGCGTCAGACCGTATTTGCGGATCAGACGCGCGATCCCGCGACCTTCTTCAAACATATTGAGGTCGGTACGCTGGAGGTTCTCGATCAGCGCAAGCAGCGCCGATTCCTTGTCGCTGCACTTATGTACCACACACGGAACCTTGTTGAGTCCTGCCATGATGGCGGCTCTGAGTCTGCGCTCACCGGCGATCAGCTCAAATTCGGTCGCATTGATCCGCCTGACGACAAGCGGTTGGAGAATGCCGTTCTCGACGATCGAGCGCGAGAGGCTTCTCAGCTCCTCCTCGTCAAAGTTGCGGCGGGGCTGGGTTTTGTTCGGGCGGATCTGGATCGTCGACACCTGCAACACCTTGTTATCGTTTCTGATGATGTTCAACGTCCTCACCCCGCATCTAAAAGATCAAGACCTCCTCGGCTTGTCCTTGCAAACATAGTTTACCAAATATTGGCAGAGAAGTTTGTCGGATCGTGCGCGATTTTCAAGGAATTATTAATCAAAAAAGGCAGAACCATGTCGGCTCTGCCCGGTCATCCAATTAATTCCATCCAACTACTAACCATCAACCACTAACTACAAACTACCAACTACATTACAACGGCTTGTTCTTGATCGCCTTGCTTTTCCGCGGAAATTCCTTCGGGGTCGGCGCGACCTTATTGATCACGATGATCCCCCTCTCGCCTGCGTCGCCGAGGGTGAAGAAATGCTTATCGGCGACCTGTCCGCCGAGCCGTGTGATCGCGTTCTCAGCCTGTGCAAGCTCCTCCTGAGCCGTCTTGCCCTTCATCGCGAGGAAGCTGCCGCCGACCTTCACATACGGCATGCAGTACTCGGACAACACATTCAGGGGTGCGACCGCGCGGGCAACGGCATGATCGAAGCTGTCGCGCAGCTCGGTACGCGAGCCGTCCTCAGCACGGCTGTGGATGGTCACGACGTCGTCGAGTCCGAGTTCATCACAGACGGTATCGAGAAAGCTCAGCCGTTTGTTGAGACTGTCGAGCAAAGTCAGTCGGATATCGGGACGCGCGATCTTCAACACCAGTCCGGGAAATCCAGCGCCTGTGCCGACGTCGATGACGTTCGCTCCCTCTGCGATCTCTATAAACTCTAACAGCATTAGGCTGTCGGCAAAGTGCTTGAGAGCAACGTCGTGCGGCTCGGTCAGCGCGGTGAGGTTCATTTTCTCATTCCACTCGACCAACAGTTCATAGTATCGCTTCAACTGATTCTTGGCGGCGTCGCCGAGACGGATGTCAAACTCGTCGAGGACGCCGTTCAAAATCATAATAAAATCATTCATCCTGCGCCCTCCCGTGTCTGAGCTTCATCAGATAGATCATCAGTACGTTGATATCGGCGGGCGAAACGCCGCTGATGCGGCTCGCCTGACCGATGCTCAGCGGTCGGACGGCGTTCAGCTTTTCCTGCGCTTCAAGCCTCAGCCCGACGATATTCTTGTAGTCGATGTCGTGCGGCAGGAGCTTGTTCTCAAGCTTGCGCATGTTCTCGACCGCGCTAAGCTGTTTTTTGATATAGCCGTCATACTTCACGGCGATCTCGACCTGTTCAAAGACCGCCGCCGGCAGCTCGGGGCGACCCTGATCGATCGGGGTCAACACCTCATAATTCAGCTCGGGACGCTTCAAAAGGTCGATCAGGTGGACGCCGGTGGTGACGTCGGATGTTTCACGTGAAACAAGTATCGCGGAAAGAGCATCACTCGGCGCGATCACGGTTTTCTCGACGCGCTCGCGCTCCTGAGCGATCATCCGCTGTTTTTCGAGATAGCGGCTGTATCTGTCCTCGCTGATCAGCCCGAGCCGATGACCCATCGGCGTAAGGCGTTCGTCGGCGTTATCCTGCCGAAGAATCAGGCGGTATTCACTGCGCGAGGTCATCATGCGGTATGGCTCGTTCGCGCCCTTGGTAACCAGATCGTCGATCAGAGTACCGATATAGGACGACGCGCGGTCGAGGACAAAGGGTTCCTTGCCCTGCACCTTCAAGGCGGCGTTGATGCCTGCCACCAAGCCTTGTGCGGCGGCTTCTTCGTAGCCCGACGAGCCGTTGAACTGACCCGCGCCGTATAAGCCCTCAAAGCCCTTGAATTCCAACGTCGGCAGCATCGACCGGGGGTCGATGCAGTCATATTCGATCGCGTAGGCAGGTCGCATGACGACCGCATTCTCCAAGCCCTTGATCGTATGGTAGAACTGCAGCTGTACTTCCTCGGGCAGCGAGGATGACATGCCCTGCAGATACATTTCCTCGGTATCTTCGCCGCAAGGCTCGATGAACAGCTGGTGGCGTTTTTTGTCCGCGAATCGGACGATCTTGTCCTCCAAACTCGGACAGTAGCGCGGACCGACGCCCTCGATCTTTCCGCCGTAGAGCGGACTGCGATGGATGTTATCGAGAATGATGTTTTTTGTATTTTCATTCGTCCACGACACATGGCAGACGACCTTGTTCTCGAGCGGTTCAAGCGTATCATAGGAAAACGGCGTTGTCGGCTCGTCGCCCTCCTGTACCTCCAGCTCTGAGAAGTCGATCGAGGATCGCTTCACGCGCGCGGGGGTACCGGTTTTGAAACGCCTTGTCGGGATGCCGAGCTTTCTCAGACTGTCGCCGAGGAACGCTGCGGGAAAGATACCGTCGGGTCCGGATTCATAGCTGGCCTCGCCGACAAAGATCCTGCCGCCGAGATAGGTGCCGGTCGCGATAATCACGGCTTTCACTTCGAACACGCCGAGCATGCGGGTGGTCAGGAGCCAAGTACCGTTCTCGGATCGCTCGATATCGGTGATCTCCGCCTGTCTGAGGTCGAGATTCTCCTGCAATTCGAGCTTGTGCTTCATATAGGCGGAGTACCTGCGCCTGTCGATCTGGGCGCGCAGGGAATGGACTGCGGGACCTTTTCCGCGGTTGAGCATCCTCGACTGCAGGGTGCAGGCATCCGCCGCGCGACCCATCTCGCCGCCGAGGGCGTCGATCTCACGCACCAAATGTCCCTTCGCCGTGCCGCCGATCGACGGATTACACGGACAGTTGCCGACTGCATCCATGTTGATCGTAAATACAGCGGTTTTGCACCCGAGCCGAGCCGCGGCGAGCGCCGCTTCGATCCCCGCATGACCCGCGCCGATGACGGCAATATCATATTTTCCTGCATTATATGTTGTCATAATATCACATCCATTTTAGTCGGTAGTTGGTGGTTTGAGGTGCTGTCCAAATCTATGATTTGGGTTACAGCACCCATGCACGGCTCTCCCGAGAATCGAAGCGCAAGGCGCGAACGATGATCGGCTGAGAGCTACTGCAGGTGGTTAGTAGTTATAGCTGTTGATAAAAAAACTACCAACTACCAACTGACAACTACCAACTATTTACCCACACAGAAGTTGTGGAATACTCTGTCGACGACCTCGTCGGTCACGCGCTCGCCGGTCAGTTCACAGAGATAGCCGATCGCTTCTTCGATAGACACGGTGATCGCGTCGAAGGTCATGCCGATCTCGAGCGCTGTCAGCGCCTCGCGCGTGCTGTCAAAGGCTTTCTTCGCAAGACTGCGCTGGCGTTCGTTATAGATCAGCGCCTCGGACGAATCGAAGTCCTCGACAGCGCAGATGCGCTTGATCGCGGCGATCAGCTCCCTGACGCCGTCGCTGTGTTTAGCCGACATGCTGATGACGTCGCTGAAGCGCGCTTTGATCTCGTCCGCGTCGATCATTGGCGGCAGATCGGATTTATTGAGTACGGCGATCGCGGAGGATGTGCCGATCTCGGCGATCAGCTCCCTGTCCTCGTCGGACAGCGGCTGAGACCCGTCGAACACACAGAGGATCAGCGAAGCGGTGTTCAGGCGGTTCTTCGCCTTGTCCACGCCGATGCGCTCGACCTCATCGTCGGTGCTGTGGATGCCCGCGGTATCGGACAGGTTGAGGATGAGATCGTCGAGGCTGACGGATTCCTCCACCACATCGCGCGTCGTACCCGCGACCGAGGTGACGATGCTTTTGTCATAACCGGCGAGAAGGTTCATCAGGGTGCTTTTGCCGACGTTCGGCTTGCCGACGATAGCGGTGTCGATACCGTCGCGCAGCAGTCTGCCGTTATCATAGCCCTTGATAATGCTGTCAAGCTCCGTCAGGGCGTGA
>JAFSRK010000243.1 GCA_017446165.1 Ruminococcus sp. | reverse complement strand
CGCCTGTGCGATCGCGGAATTCAGCTTGTGGCTGCCCGAGGTGTTGTTGCCCTCGAACTTGTAGTAGATCTTGGCGGGAGTACCGAGCGCCTTTTCAAGGCAGTAGGCGCGTACCAGCGGCGCGGGACGATACATCTTGTAGAAATCCTGAATCTCCTGAGGGATGTCGATGTAGGCGGTGTCGTTGTCCAACTCCTGGGCGACCAGCTCCTCACAGAAAACGCCGCCGAGTTCCTCAGCGGTCATCGGCTGACCTGTGCCGGGGTTGAGCAGAGGCGCGGGCTTGTTCTTCATATCCGCGCGCATGTTGTACCATTTCTTCGGGATCTCATCTTCGTTTAAATAGATTTTGTAGGGTATTTTGTTTTCAGACATTGTTATTCTCCTTTATAACGTTTTGTAGGGGAGGTCTTGACCCTCCCGGGTGTCGGCGGTCGATGATCGGATCATAGCGATACGCGCCATCGCCTGCTGAGAATAAAGTGTTTCATAATTCCTCCCAAGAATAATAACTGAATAATACAGAAAAAAATAAAAAACCTGTCCCTGCATATAAATGCCGGGACAGGAGAATTCCTGCGGTGCCACCCTGCTTGATGTACGTTGTACATCCTCTCACGCGTACTGACATACGCTGACCCGTTTTTACGGGAGGTCAATCCGTCTCGCATACTCAACCGTAGCTTTTCTGCTCGCCCTCAGAAGTCCATTCAGCCTTATATTCTCTGCCACGATCCCACCATCCGCAGCTCTCTGGAAGACAAGGGGTAAGGCCTACTCACTCTTCGTCATCGGTTTATGTGCGTATCATAACGCATAAAATTTCATTTGTCAAGTATTTTCTCAAAATAATTTTCACATTTTTAAGTGTCAGCGTACTAAAGCGGGCGACAATGCCCCGAGGACGCGCCTCGGGGCAGCTTTGGAGGTCAGTTGCTGAGATCAGTCGGCGGATACCGCGCCAACGGTACCGGTGACAGTCATGGTGGACGAGCCGGGAGTCATGGTCCATTCGCCGGTGGTCGGGTTCTGGGTGTAGGTCGCCGCGGGGATGGAGATCACGCCGTTTCCGGTTGTGAACACGCCTGTTGCCTCGTCATAGGTGTAGTCGGTGCCGGCAGTGAGGGCGGTGCCGTTCAGAGCCACGCTGATATCGGACAGCAGGGGATCAAAGGTATCGGTGATCGTCGCGTTGTCGGTCTCAAGCACGGCGGTATTGCCGCTGTTGAGCAGTTGGAAGGTGTAGGTCAGCTCGCCGTTCTCGGCAACGGGGATCGGGGTAACCGACTTGATCACGCTCAGCTGAGCCGCGTTAGTGACGGCGACGGATTCCTGAGCAGTCACGGCGGTGACGCCCGCGCCCTCGACGGTGACGGTGTTGGTGATCGTGCCGCCGGTCTCCATCGGCGCAAAGCCGTTGAGGGTCGTCGAGTAGACGATGGTCACGTTGCCGTTGGCGGGTACGGAGATATCGCTGAGTACAAGCCCGTCAGTCGTCGCAACAGCCGGATCGGGCTGCAAGATACCGTTTCGATAATACTGCAGAGAGTTCTCGACATAATCCATCGGCTGAACGGTGCCGGTGCCGAAGGCGTAAGCGCCGAGGTCGTCGCTGACCGACAACCCGTTGATTGCGCTATCGGAGTTGTTGACGATGCTCACGACATAGGTCAGGGTGTCGCCCTCGCCGTAGGTTTCGTTGACCGCGTACTTCGAGATACTGAGGACCTCTTCGATCATACCGACGGCGATATTGGACAGCACCTGAGTCCCGTTATAGCTGAGCGTCGCCACATTCGTAAATGTTGTAGCCATGGTTTTTCCTTTCCTTGATTTTCTCGGCGAGGCGGCTGCCCCGCCTGATTTATCATATGTGAAAGGCGCGAGATTGTGACGATGATCCGAAAGACTTGCAATCGGTATAAGATTTTGGTATCATTGAACTGTTGAAACCGATCGGCAAGCGCATAAGGAGACCCGATATGAAAGTATGTGAATTTTGCGGTACGCTGTGTAAGGATAACGACACGCAGTGCGCCTCATGCGGAGGAAGCTCGTTTTTGAACCGCTGCAACAACTGCGGCGAGGATTTCAAGGACGCCTATTGTCCGAAATGCGGCACAAAAGCGGGTCAGAAGGCTCACACCTGCCCGCGCTGCGGCACCAAATACTTCTCCCCCGCCTGCCCGAACTGCGGCTACATCCGCGGACAGTCGACGAATAACGCCTATCAGCCGAAAACGATCCCGCACCTCGGATGGTGGATCGCGGGCTGGATCCTGTTCTTCCCGATCCCGCTGACGATCATCATCGTGCGCAACCAAAAGCTCTCTAAACCGATGAAGATCGCGATCCTCGTCGCGCTGTGGGCGGTCATCCTGATCATCGGCGCCGCCGACACCGCAAAGGATATGAAGAAAGAACGCCAAGCCCAGCAAGCCGCACAGTCAACGTCGCAGACAGTGGCATATACACAGCCGACGGAAGAGGATTAGGGTGTTTTTGATGCTGTTCAAAGCACATTCAATCAAAAAGATTCCGGAAAGAGAAAGAAAACACTTGCATTTTCCGTCAAGATGTGGTAAAGTATCTCTTGTACGGAGGCTTAGCTCAGCTGGTTAGAGTACCTGCTTGACGTGCAGGGGGTCATTGGTTCGATTCCAATAGTCTCCACCATTGATAAAGACAGGGAGTACCATCAGGTACTCCCTGTCTTTATCATATATCCGGCAAAGTGAGAGACTATTGGAATCGAAGGCGACCGTGCCGAGAGAGGAACGCAAAGTCGTTCCGAGCGAAGGTAGAAATGCCACAGTGTGGCATTTCTAGGGAGAGCGTAGATCAAGCCTATGTCGCCCCGCAGGGCGCTCCGAAGACGGCGCAGGGCATGAGCGAAAGATCGGGCGGAAACAGTCTCCACCATAGCAAAAGAAGGAATACCAAACGGTATTCCTTCTTTTGCTTTTTCGCTTTAGTGGAGACTATTGGAATCGAAGGCGACCGTGCCGAGAGAGGAACGCAAAGTCGTTACGAGCGGTAGGGACGACCGGCGGTCGTCCGTTGTTAGAAACATTTCATTCCTATCTGCAGTTGAATCTGTCATCGACGTCCGTCATTCTGCGGCGGGACTAAAGCCCCGCCCTACGGATCAAACCAACGATGCAGCGACGGCGTAGGGACGGACGCCATCATCCGTCCGCCGGAAGAAACTTCGCATTTCTATCTGCGGTTGGTATATCATCATCGTCCGTCATTCTGCGGTACGTCGCACGCGCCGTACCCTACGCAGAGATAAGATATGCTTCGAGGGGAGGGGCATATAACAGAGATGTTAACGGGCGACCAATGGTCGCCCCTACGGAAAAATGCTTCGCGAAGCGACAGAGGGGAGCCATCTCCTGCTGCGAAATCGTCCCCTACGGATCGTATCCGGTGAACCTGCGTCTTTTCCGATACTCTTACGACATACAAAAAGGACTGTCGGGTCAGTCCTTTTCTTCTCCTCTATTTTGTCGGGGTGAGTTGTAGGTCGGTGTAGTTTCCCTCGACGGTGATCACGAGGTCATAGGTGTAGGTCTT
>JAFSRK010000242.1 GCA_017446165.1 Ruminococcus sp. | reverse complement strand
GGTTTAGTCTATAATACTACTGTATTATTTCGCTCGATCAGGAGGAATGACATGCGTTGTAATGTATGCGGCCACAGTCTGGACGAGGGCGACAAGTTCTGTCCCGCCTGCGGCACGAGATATGCGCCGTCGAGAGCAGAGCTCGACACGGCGCCCGACCCGACGAGAGCCTATGAGCCTGAGGACAGGACACGGTACTACGATCCCGCGCCGACGCGCGCCTATGAGCCGGTCGACAGCAGCTACGGCGCGTTCGAGAACGACCGCACGGCGGTCGTCGACGGCTACGGCGCCGCTGACTACGGCGACGGCTATTCTGGGGAACAGTACGCCGAGCCGTATTTTCCCGGCGACAGCATGCCGAACGCCTACGGCGCGCCTCAGCCGACCCAGCCGCGTGCCTATGACGACTCGTTCAATCAACACGATCAGCGCTTTTCGACCGGCGCCTACCGGGACGATTCCCGCTCGACAAAGCCGAACTATCATCCGACGACCGCCGGAAGACGCGTCGCTTCGGTGGTGATGTGCCTGCTGTTTTTGCTGTTCGCGTTTTTGGCGCTGATGATCGGCAGCGCGCGCATCTCGCTGACCGAGAGCAATATCCGCAAGGCATACCAAAAAGGCTCTCTCGCCGACGTCAAGGTCAGCACCGAACAGGGCGAGAAGGCGCTCACGGATGTGTTCATGGAGAATGTCGTGGACGCACAGACCAACCTGCCTATTGAGCTGCAGCGCTCCGAGGTCGAGAGCTTTCTGCGCTCACAGAATATCAACAACTTCGCCGAGAATCTCGTGACCGATTTCACCGGCTTCTTTGTCTACGGCAGAACGCCCACCATGCTCAACAGCCGCGAGATCACCAAGTACCTTACGACCCTGAGCGGCGAGATCAAGGATCGCATCGGCTACTCGATGTCCGACGAGGACATCGCCTACATCGGCAAGCGCATCGACGGCGGCGACCTGAGCTTTCTGAGCATCGACGACAACGGCGGTTATTTCAAGACGAAATATAACTTCGATCCCAAGACCCTGTCGATCGGCTTCTCGGTGCCGGCGCTGGTGATCTTTTCGGCGCTCGCGGCGCTGTGCGTCATCATGGTGTTTGTGATCAACCACGGCAACGCCCCCGCGGGACTTTCATTCAACGGCACAACGATGATCATCTTCGGTGTGGTGAATCTGATGATCGCGGTCGGCATGCTTGTGTTCAGCTTTATCAAGCCGAGCTTTCTGCTCAGCGAGCTGTTGCGCGGACTCGCCTTTGCAGTGGGCGGCATCAGCCTTGCGGTACTCATCATCGGCATCATTTTCTCAGTCATCAAAACCGTCCTGAAAAACAGGATATGAATACGAGAGGAGCGCACTATGGAACTTGAAATCAAGGACATCAACAATATCGGCGAGGCAGAGGCTGTGATCGCCGAGGAGGAGGAAAGGATACAGACCTCCTACCGCGAGCTGGGCAAGGCGTATTTCAGCCTGCACAGCGCGGACAGCGAGCCTCAGCTCAAGCCCTATATCGACGCGGTGACCGACGCCGCGGCGCGCATCGAGGAAGCGAATCAGCGCATCCTGACCTTAAAGGGCATCAAGACCTGCCCGAAGTGCGGCAACGCCGTGAAGGAGGAGAGCATCTTCTGCACCGCCTGCGGAACACGCCTAAAAGCCGCTCCCGAGCATGCCGCTCCCGAGAAGGACACAGTCGCCTGTACCCGCTGCGGCAGCGAGATGCGAAAGGACATGCGCTTCTGTACCGTCTGCGGCAATCCGTTGTTTGAAAAGGCTGAGCCGACGCCCGATTATCAGCCGACCAAGGTTTATGATACCGACCCCGGGGAGCCGGAGATCGAAACGGTCGCTGAGACCGAGCCGGAGCCTGAGAAGAATCCCGATGCCGCGCCCGAGCCGTCGAGCATCTGTCCGATGTGCGGCCGCGTCAGCGCACCGGGTGCGAAGTTCTGTGTCGGCTGCGGAACGCGGATCGCGGATCAGCCCGAGCAGGAGACACCCGTGCGCCGCTGCCGAAACTGCGGCCATATCAGCGCGAACCCGTCGCTGCCGTTCTGCACCGAATGTGGTTCACGACTGAACTGACAGCGAGTACCCGATAAATCCGAACCCGCTGCAAACAGTAATACCGAAGGGGTGATTTTTTGTCAAAATATTGCGGAAAATGCGGCCGCGAGATGGCGGATATCGACCGCGTATGCGGCTGGTGCGGCACGCCGGTGAGCGACTATGATGTGTCGTGTGAGGAGCTGCCGAAGCTGCCCGATCTGCCGCGCGTTCCGGTAGACCCCGTGATCACCGAGGCGCCGAGGCTCGAGGTGATCGAGGGTCAGCAGATGCAGTATGAAAGCGTCGATCATCCGGATCCCGATACAGGCGCTCGGGACCTCGCGCACTATACCGCCGAGGAATATCCCGAAGAGGTCGATCCCTATCAGCCGACCGACGAGGCGCGCCCCTCGCGCAGCCTCACCATCGAGGACGTTCCCGCCGTGGAGACGGAGCAGCGCCAGACAAGACAGCTCGTGATCCTCAGCATCATCGCGGCTGTACTGGTCGCGATCGCGGCGATCATCTTCTTCGTATTCAAGCCCTTTGACAGCGGCGACAGTCAGCCCGCTCCCACGGCTCAAACCGCCGTCGAGGAAACGGTCGCTGACGTCGGATCATAACGATATCGGAAAGGTCGGTCAGCCGACCTTTTCTTTTTTTGCGCCGGTTTGAAACAAAACGCATCGCCGAACCGTCTTATTATAGGAAAGTAAGGAAAAGGCAACACGATTGTAACCTCTTTCGTATTTACAAAGCCGCAGATGTGGTGTATAGTTAAATTATTATATGACTGATAATACAATATCTTGTTTGCTGAAAACGAAAGGAATAGCATAAAATGAACGAAAACAAACCGAAACGGCGTACACTTGCGTTTATGCCGGAGCAGAAGCTTCTCTCGTTTCTTGAAAAGCACCTGCTGTTGATCACACTGATTTTTATTACAGCAGTAGGACTTATCCTGCGCTACGCGCTCAGAGACTATGTGTCGGGCGACGCATACTATTATCTGCTGCCGTGGTACAATCAGATGAAAGAGGTTGGCTTCCAAGGCCTCTCTCAACCGGTCGGCGATTATAATATCTTATACCAGTTCTTTATTGCGCTGTTCACATATCTTCCTCTGGAAGCGTTGCACGCCTATAAGCTTTTCTCGATCGTGTTTGATCTGCTGCTTGCATTTCTCGCGATGTGGATCATTTACAAGAATACCGACTTGCACCGCGGACTCAAAGCGGTCATTGCTTACGCAGTTGTTTTGCTCTCTCCGATCGTATTCCTCAACTCCGCGTGCTGGGCGCAGTGTGACGTTGTTTATGCTTACTTCTGTGTCTTTTCTGTTTACGAGATGTATAAGGAGAAGTATCTTTCGTCGATGATCCTCTTCGGTGTTGCGGTCACCTTTAAGCTGCAGGCGATCTTCATCCTGCCGTTTTTACTGTTCTACTACTTTTACAGCAGGCGGTTTACCATCCTGTATTTTCTGACCATACCCGCGGTCATGGTGGTTCTGTCGCTGCCCGGTATCGTTATGGGCCGCGGCGTATTTGAAGTCTTTTCCATATATTTCAATCAGACGTCCACCTATAAACAGATGACGATGAATTATCCTTCGTTCTGGTCGGTGTTCAAGGGTTCGAGAATGGACGAACACTATGATGCTTTCAGCACGTTGGCTGTGCTTCTGACCATAGGCGTCCTATTGGTCATCATGGTTTTCTGGATGAAAAAGAGGGTCAGGCTTTCTTTGATCAACGTGCTGTCGATGACGTTTTTGCTCTCCTACACCTGCGTGATGTTCCTTCCTGCCATGCATGAGCGATATGGCTTTATCTATGAGATTTTTGCCTTGCTCATTGCGTTTTGGTACTATAAAACCATTCCGATGCTGCTTCTGATGTACGCCGTATCGCTTCAGACCTACGGTTCCTTCCTTTTCGGATTCGGTATGAATCTTTCCCAGCTTGCTTTTGTAAATGTCGGCGTTTATGCCGCTTATATGATTTATCTGAACCGTCAAATGTTCAAGGAGAGCAAGGAAGCGTCGGCGAAAGTCGTCGGCGAACGTCTTTCCGCAAAATAACGATCGGGGTAGCTGATATGCTTTTTCTTGAGTACCCGTCCTGCTCGTCCTGTAAGAAGGCGAAAAAGTGGCTGGATGATCACGATATCGCCTATACCGCCCGTAACATCAAAACCGAGAATCCGACGCACGAGGAGTTGAGCGCTTGGTATGACAACAGCGGCTTGGAGCTGAAGCGGTTCTTCAACACCTCGGGACAGCTCTACAAGAGCATGAAGCTCAAGGATAAGCTCCCGGCGATGAGTGAGGAAGAGAAGCTCAGCCTGCTCTCGACCGACGGGATGCTCATAAAGCGCCCGATCGTGATCGGTGATGACCTTGTCCTCGTCGGCTTTCACGAGCAGAAATGGATCGAAGAGTTGATATAATTCTGTTTTGGAATAAAAGAAGCGCCCGCTGTCATGCCGACAGCGGGCGCTGTTTGTCAGGTAGGGACGGTTAAGCCGTCCGGCTTAACATCCGCAGCCGCAATCGTTGCCGCAGCCGCAGCCGTTGTTGCCGTTGTTGCCGCAGCAAGCCCACAGAACGATCAGAAGAATGATGATACCGCAGCAGCTGTTGCCGCCGAATAAACCGTTATTGTTACACATATTGTATAGCCTCCTTTCGCTTACACCTTATACTATGCGGGCGGGGGAAAAGGGTGACCGGAAAAGAAAGAGGAATCGGAAATGAGGGATCGGGAATCATTGCCGGAGGGTCAACGCGACAACGTTACCCCTGTCGTACCTTGTATCCGAAAAACGTGCGGAAAACGCAGAAAAAAAGATTGACAAATCGAGGGCTTTTGTGCTAATATTAACAATTGTGGGAGACTGCGCCCAGACGCAGAAAAATCTCCGTCAAAATGTGATAAAAAGTCAGATTTCATCTGCTTTTTTCGTGCGTTTTGCCTCTCAGCGCTTTACCGCGTTAAACACTCGTTGATAAAACCCCCGCGGCTTTGCTTTCAGCCTCGAGAGTTTTTTCATAAATCGCGGCTCGTTTTTCAGCCGCAGTTCAATTCTTTATCTTTCTTTGAAAGGAGGAAAAATATGCCAACCTTTAATCAGCTGGTTCGTAAGGGCAGACAGGTTACTGAGAAGAAGGCGAAGGCTCCGGCGCTCCTGAAGGGCTGGAACTCACAGAAGAATCGTGCGATCGATCAGAATTCTCCTCAGAAGCGCGGCGTTTGTACCGCCGTCAAGACCGCAACTCCTAAGAAGCCTAACTCGGCGCTTCGTAAGATCGCGAGAGTACGTCTTTCTAACGGTATTGAGGTCAGTTCCTATATCCCGGGCGTAGGCCACAACCTGCAGGAGCACTCGGTAGTTCTCATCCGCGGCGGTCGTGTTAAGGACCTCCCCGGTGTGCGTTACCACATCATCCGCGGCACTCTGGATACTCAGGGCGTCAACGGTCGTATGCAGGCCAGATCAAAGTACGGCGCTAAGCGTCCGAAGAAAAAATAAGGAATTGACAACTCAAAGAAATTACTGAGATTTCTTTTTCTGTATTGTTGCAGAGTTTATATAAGCGCCGAGCCGCTTTGCGTGTGAGGCGTGACAGATGATCGACCTCTGCGGCACTACGGGAGTTTGTCACTTTCGAGT
>JAFSRK010000241.1 GCA_017446165.1 Ruminococcus sp. | reverse complement strand
GGGAAAGGAGGAGCCGCCACTCGAGGTCAAAGCGTACCTACCGGATACGCTTACCGAGAACGGCGAGCGACGACGCAACGCAATAGATGTTATAGGGTTTTATTTGAAATTAGTATAAGCTATGACAATCTGCCGTTGAGTAAACACTTGTTCTTTTTCTTACGGAGTATGATTTGCTCAACGCTATATTTTTATATAAAATAGATGATGACTTTTTTACCGGTATGTTATATAATATATTGAAAATATACGGCATTGGAGGAAAACACTATGAAGCATATCATAAAACAAGTCTTGGCGGTCATGCTGATCGCCGCTATTCTGACGGCTATGTTCACGGTCGGCGCTGCCGCCGAGGATACGCCCGCCGACGGACAGAGCAAAAGCGCCCTTTTGGGCGATGTGGACGGAGACGGCTCCGTCACGATCACAGACGCGACGTATATCCAGCGTTCGTTGGTGGATCTGCCGATACCGATCACTCTCGATGAACAGATTGCCGACACGAACGAGGATAACAGCGTTAATGTGCTGGATGTGACCTACATCCAGAGATGGATCGCCGGACTGTCATCGAATGATAATATCGGGAAACCGATCGAAAAAGAGGTCTTTGAGGCAAAGATAGAAGAGGATGCCTATCAGACCGAGCTGAAGATCAGTGATAAGGTCGACAGCAAGTTGAGTTCAATAGCGTATAGGAAAGCAGACACAATACTGTTTGGCTGTAATCCCGACGCCGCCTATTATTTCAAGTTGAATGACACAGCCGTTATCAACCTTGCCGCTAACCGTACAATGATCTATGCGGTCAGCGAGGGCAGCACGACCGCTGATGTTTACGAGGAACTCGGAGACAAGACGACCAAGCTCGGCACGATCAATGTGTCCGTTGTCAAAGCGAAGATGTCCGAGGTCGCCGATGATGCGTTTTCGCTCTACTCCGGCGGCGATTTGATCAGCCAACGGCTGAAAGCAAACCTCGGAAAACCTGAATTCGATGTAAAAGCTGCAATCGATAGGATCCTGATCGACAACAAAGATTTAGGCACCAAATTCAGCGCGGATGACTATACCGTAGCGTATGGATCCTCCGATGAAAAGGTTGCGGTCGTCAGCGAAAACGGCGTTGTCTCAGGCACGGGCAACGGAGAGTGTCAGATTAGCTACAGCATCCGCTTTACCGACGAGACGGTGTATGAAGGCATTCTTCTCTTGCAGGTAACCGGTAAGGCGATCAAGCAGGTTGAAGGTTATTCGATCGATAATATTCGTGATTATGTCGTCGGTCTCAACACTCCTGTAGAGCTTGCCGACGGCTCAACGACGCCCATGATCAATTTTGATAACGCCGCCACGACTCCCGCGCTTATGGCGGTTCGCGACGCAGTCAATGAGGAGCTGGAAATGTACGGCTCGATCGGACGTGGCTTCTCTCAAAAGTCCAATCACTCTACTGACCTATACAACAGTGTGCGCGACAAGGTGCTGGATTTCTTCACCGCCGATCCCGAGCTTTACACCTGCTTCTATGTCAACTCCACTACCGACGGACTGAACAAGCTTGCCTCCGCTCTGATTGAGAGCAAGGACGATATCGTACTCACTACCCGTATCGAACACCATGCCAATGACCTGAGCTGGCGAGAGAGATGCAAGGTCATCTACGCCGAGGTTGATGACAAGGGTAGAGTTATTTACGATGATATCGAAAAGCTCCTGAAGGAAAACGACGTCAAGATCGTTTCGATCTCAGCTGCCTCGAATGTAACAGGCTATGTCAACGACATCCATATGGTCGCGAAGCTCGCTCATAAATACGGCGCTCAGATCGTTGTAGACGGAGCGCAGATTGTTGCTCACAGAAAGTTTGATATGATGGGCGATCTCAGCGACCCCAATGATGATATCGACTATTTTGCGTTCTCTGCTCACAAGATGTATTCTCCCTACGGCGGCGGCGCGGTCGTGGGACTGACCGAGACCCTCAATAAGCATATGCCCACTTTCTACGGCGGCGGCACGATCACCGTTGTCGGCGATTATTGGCAGAATTACAAGTCCGCTCCTGCGGCTTATGAGGCGGGTTCTCCCAACTATCCGGGTGTTGTAGGTTTAGGTAAAGCGATCGACGTCCTCTCAACTATCGGCATGGACAAGATTGAGGAGCACGAGAAGGTACTCAACCGCAAGCTCATCGACGGGCTGAAGAAGCTGCCCAACGTCATCATCTACGGCGACAGCGAGAATATCAGCGATAGGGTAGGCGTCATCACCTTTAATTTCAGCGATATCAACACCTACTATATTTCTCAGAAGCTCTCTGAGCTCGGCGGAGTAGCGACGCGACGCGGCGCGTTCTGCGCGCATCCGTATGTATGGCGCCTGATGGGAATCAGCGACGAGAAGGCTAAGTCCTTCGCCAACTGTACCGACGTCAATACCGCGGGTATGGTCAGAGTCAGCTTCGGAATCTATAACAACGAGGCTGAGGTCGACCGCTTCCTTGAGCTGATGCCGTCCGTTATGGAGGCAGCCAAGGCGGCTCAGAGTCCCCTGATCGTAGTCGAATATTGATAATCATTAAATAATGTAAACAGCGGGGACGACTGGTGTGTCATCCCCGCTGCTGTGTTTTTGCGTAAATTTCTGTTGCCATTTTCACTTCGAGCTTGAAGCCCTCGATGAAGGCGTCGCGTTCAAACAGAGCGATCAGTGATAAAGCGGTAAAAGTAATTTCCGATAAGTTCTGATTTATTCGATTATCATTTATATATACAGAAAAAATTTCCGCCTGCTCATACACTGTGAACAGGCGGGTAACTATATGCGGTTATTCAATCCTTAGGCAAAAATTGGCTGATCTCCTTCTCCCATTCTTTTGCTATGTCGCAGAGGAAGTCAAATGCTTCATACGCTTTTATGATGCCGCACATTTTTTCAAAAAAAGCAGCGCTTTCCTCAGCTTTTTCCTCGCGCGCAATATCCTCAAAGCTGTAAGCAAACTCCTTGCCGGTCGCGTGCAGCAGCTTGCGCATATTATTCTTGATCACCTCTTTTTCGCTCGCGTATCCGTGCTCAAACAGTGCAAGCTGGGCTTCGAGCGGTTCTCTGAGATTATTGCTCATAAGACTCGGAAGACGGTCGATCCGTTTTCTTGCTTTATCAAACTCTTGACAGTGTAAGTAGATCCATGCCATGGCAAAGTCTGCTTTTTCGATAACGTTTCTGTCCTCGCAGTAACGGTCAATACAAGCATTTCTGCGTTCGCAGTCGGCAAAGATACTGTGCTTTTCCTCGGGACGGTCGGACAAAAAACCGTCAAAATCAGTGTATCGGCTGATTTCCGCACCGTGGTTGATACACAGACACATCAGCGGATAGTTTGCCGGTTCTCTGTCGGATTCCTCGCACAAGTATCGGTATGCGGCGAGGTGTCGTTCGGTGATCGGCTGCGTACTTTCTAAAAGCGCTGTTACATGTTCCTGCACAGTGTTCAGATGTGCCGCACCCTGCAAGTCGGTTGCAACACCCAACAGTGCGTCTGTACTGACGCCGAATAATCTTGCTAACGGTGCAATCTGAGTGATGTCCGGCAGACCGCCGCCGTTTTCCCATTTGCTTACCGCTTGAGGCGTGACAGCGATGCGGTTAGCGACCTCCTCTTGGGTAAAGCCGCATTTTATTCTTTTTTCCTTTATGTTGTTTCCGATTGTGTTTGTCATAATACTTTTTCCTTTCAATGTTATCGGTACCGTACTTTTATTGTAGTGCAGAGCAGGAGAAAGGTCAATCAACGTTTCGTACAGATGCATACAACGTTCCGTTGTTTTGGAAGCTCTTTTGCGAATAGGAAAAGTTCACAATCAGCAAATCCGACATGGCAAGGGCATACGAAAGTGTAACATCATCGAAGAATCGAACAACGGCTCGTGATTAAACTTGTTTAACCCCAGAAAATACTGCAAATCCTACACATACGAAACCTTACCTCAACCGCAGAATAGCCGCATAGAGAAAAAGCTGGTTTTATCTGCTGAAAAGGAAGAAATGTTTTTGAAAGAGGGTAAATAAGGGGATTCGTTCACTGAAACTGCCATCACCATCAAAAACCTGTAGAATCTGCCCGGGATAATCAACAGACTTTTCATTTTTATCTTGGCATTTTCAGCATTCGATGATATACTAATTCTCGCACGAAGGAAAGTGCCGCACGTTCATGCGACACCTACTCGTTCAACTTAATATTTAGGGGTATAGCTCAGTTGGTAGAGCAGCGGTCTCCAAACTTCCAAAAGTGACTTCGTATGAAGTCTTTTTTTATAGCTAAAACCCAAAAGGATGGCTTAAACACTGACTTATTGTGCAATCAGCGCATCATTGGTTTTCAGCAGAAAGAGGATGATTTCTGATCGAAAATCCGAAAGATTTTGATCAAAGATTCCTGATAGCAGTATCATAGCATCATTTGAGTAGTACCCGCCGAAAAAGTTGTAAAAACAGTCTCCAAAACGTTGATGTTTTGGAGGCGTATTTTTTCTCATAATCCGCTTTATGACACTCTGCCTTATCAGTGAAGCGAGGTGTTTTTTGTTAATAAAAATGCCTCAGCACGATGTTTTCAGATTTCTAAAAAAACAGTCAAATCTAAATTAGAGGCAGCTAGTTTATACCATGCCCACAGTTGTTGCAATGCCACTTTGGACTGTCGGGATCGATCACGCATCCTCCGAATACGATTTCACCATCAGCAAGCTTTTGGCGAAAGGCAGTGCTGTAATACTCTTCGGGCAAAGGATAGCCGTACATGATGTAAGCGACATCACCACTGCCGCATTCGGGGCATGAAGGCTTGTTATTCAGATAGGAAAAATCCTCCTCGACTGAACTATCCTTGTGGATCGGCTTTCCGATTTCATAGGGAACAGTGAATTCAGCAAGATGCCTTTGAATGAGCGTAGCGTCGATGATATCCAGTCCGTCTCCGGAGATATCACCACGTTCCTCAACGATTTCCGGATTTTTAACCGCGAAAGATGCTAAATATCTTTGGATGACAGTCGCGTCAAGAATCGTGATCACACCGTCACCGTCCGCATCACCGAGGAGCGGGATATCTTCGGCAACCGCTTCGGTCGAGAGCAGTACATAAAGAGCCATCCTGCCGCTGCTTTCTTCTACCTGTGCGCCGTTTGCGGTAACGACAGTATTGTCATCCAGCCAGTAGCCGAAGTCGGGTGTCAGCATACACTCGGCATAATAGGTCTGATCCTCCTCGAATGATCCGCTGAAGATACTTGACACGCCTTCGCCGTCCGTCACGCTCCAAACAGCCGAGCCCTCGCTGACAGAACAATGGGCATCATCCGGGAGGGTGATCACGGGAGCGGGAGTCTGGTTGTATTCATCATCAGCAGTAACGGTCAAACCGACAACAGGCTGTGTAAGGGTCAGGCTCACCGTTCTGATCTTTGTGTAGAAGCAGGCATAGACGGTCATGTCTGAGGTGACGCTCATATCGAGCAGTGCTTCTGCATCTGCACCGAATTCGTCGGCGTCGGCAAATTCGCTCAGCGGCTTTGTCGCCAGATCGCGGAAGAGGTAATCCTCGGTCTCCATCGCGTCAAGCTTTTCAAATACGCCCGCGTTATTCAGCGCGTTGAATACAGTCTCGCCGCGCAGTACTTCCAATATTATATCTTCGCCGAGATTTCCGCAATCTACGGTAACGGTGTAGCGGTCGGGCAGAGGACTCACCGTGATACCGAGTGCTTCCGCGTTAGTGTTGGCGTTCAGATTACCTACCGTGACTGTCCACGAGCTGTCGTCGTTTTCTACGGCTGAGATGATATTGCCGCCGACATGAATGTCGTCTATCGCAAAATCCTCGTAGGGCGTAATGACAGCGGTACCGCTAGTACCCTCAAGCATCCAGCAGTCGATTCCGTTGTCAGAGGAAAAGCCCTCGCCGTAGACAGTTGTCGCGTTGGTTACGGTCAGGTCGGCTTGGAGATAATGTTCGCCGCTGTTGCTCGTGACAGTGCCGCCGTAGTTGTAGACCCTGCCGTCCTCGGTGTTGGCTGTGACAATGCCGCCGCTGAGATTCCGCACATAGCCTTTGTTGGTCGTGACGATCCCGTTATTATCGTTGATTTCGCCGTATTTCTCATTCAGGACGATCGTGCCGCTGTTTTCTTCCACGATGCCGATCTCTTTGGGTGAAATATTATAGTCCAGTCCGTTCTTTTGGACGGTTCCGAGGTTATAATTGATGGTTCCGGTGTTTACCACGGTGATGACGCCGATGTTGTGATCAAGGGTACCGTCTAATACGTTGTAATCCATGGTACCCAGATTATCTCTCATGATTCCCTGATTGCAATAGAGATAGGCGCCTTTTTTGTTATCCAGCATAAAACCGAAATTGGTTTCGGTGAAATTGCCGTAGTTATAATATAAGGTGCCGCTGCTGTAATTATAGGTCAGGGTGCCGTAATTGTTCAAGATGATCCCGTCGTTGCCGGGGGAGCCGTAATTGTAGCTGGTTTCCTTGGTGCCGACGGTACCGTAGTTGTTTTCGATATATCCGGATGAATGGTTGTTGTTGACGGTCGCGCCTTCCCGATTATTCAGGATCGTGGCTTTATTCTGCCAGACGAAGCCGTAATTATTCTGTCTGCCTTCCACGTTGATATTCACGGTTTGCGAGGCGGTAATATCGGCGGAATACGCGGAAACGCTGAGGGGAAATGCGCCGAGCAGGACGCAAAGAGCAATGATGATCGCAAATACTTTCATAGCTGTCTTTTTCATGATGCTGCCTCCTTTGGTAGTTTAAGGGGGTATTTTGATTACGATATCATTGTACAATATCCGGTTGACAACAGTCAATAGATTTGTAAAAACGACTTGTAAATTCACAAATATAACTTGAAGTATCCGATGAGTTACGATATAATCAAATCAAATCAAATCCTCACATAAGGAGCTTATGATGAACCAACAGCATATCGCCGATCTCTCTGCCGAGCTGATCATGAAATACTACGATAATGATTATATGCCGTTTTTGAACGCCATGGATGACGACGCTCTATGGTACGGTCCCGCCGAGGGGCAGTTCCTTCACGGCAGAGATAAGATGATCGAGGTTTGGAACGAGGATGAACACAACCTTCGATTCACGCTCGGGAACATAGAGGTCATGCATACCTCCGCACATCCGTCCTTTTGTAACGTCATGCTGAGTTACCATGTGACGACCCATTATCCCGATCACCATGACATCACCCTCTACCAGCGTCTGCTGCTGACATGGTGCGAGCGAATCATCGAGGATGAAGTGGGAAGCAAAGAAAAGCAACCGCGCATTCTGCTTTGCCATATCTCCAATCCGCACGCGAAGCATGACGATGATGTAATCTATCCAAGCAACTTTCACGAAGTGTATCGTTCGGATACTTCGCTAAGCAAAAGAGGCGAGCGCATCCACTTTCATGGGCTCGACCGATCGGATTATTTCTTTCTTTCGGATACAATCATTTATATCGAAGCCGCTCACGGCGGCAGGCACAGCATCCTACATACGACAGAAGGAGATATTGAATCGGCTTCGACTATCACGAAGCTCGAAAAGCAGTATGGGTGCCTATTCCTGAGATGTCACCAGAGCTATCTGGTCAACCCACTGTATATCCGTAATATCCGTCGCTTTAAGCTGACACTTACCAACGGTATCGAGCTGCCGATCCCCGAGAAAAAGTTTACTGACTTTCGGAATAAAGCAACGAAATTTTGTAAATATTAGTGCGACTCCACCGCCGTGATGAGCGATGGAGTCGTTTTTGCTGTGTAAGTTATAATCCGTCATCATACCATTTCATGAGATAAACAATAGTCATTTATTATAAGTTGAAGGCATCTGTCAGCCCTTCCAGTTTGGTGTTATCCTTCTTGACATAATACAGCTCTGTAATCTCTGTTGTGGTATGGCCGAGGAGATCGGCTACTTGTTTTTCGGTGAGGCTCTTGATTGTTCCATCCGGTTGTTTTATTCCGTTGATCAGGGTTGTTGCGAACGTGTGTCTGAGAGCGTGCAAGCCTTTCTGTTCTTCCTTTGGTATTCCCGCTGCTGTCTGAAGACGATAGAATCTTCGCAGGAGGTTGATCGGTTTGAGGTAGCCGCCATCGTCATTTGGAATTAACGGGTGATCTTCGCCGAGGTAGACTTCCTCGCGCAGTCTGGTTATCATCTCGACTGCTGTATAATTCAACGGAACATCTCTCACGCTGGTGGCGCTTTTCGGAGGGCCAACCTTCGTTTCCTGACCCTTTGCTCTGTCCATGCCATCTCTGCGGTAATACTCCTTTATCGCTCTTCGAACATGGAGAACTCTATGCTCCAAGTCGATGTCGCTGTTGAGCAGTCCGCACACCTCACCTCTACGCAAGCCTGTATTTAGCATGAGAAAGTAGACAGCAGATTGCTTATACAAGGGCTTTCCATTGCCGAAACGCTTGAACGCTTCTTTCTTGAGCAGTTCTATCTCTTCCGGAGAAAAGACCGTTACAAGCTCGTTTTGGGGCTTATTCTCAATACCCTGGGCGGATAGATAATTTGCTTTCTTCATCATCTCGACATTCCGCATGGGGTTCTTCTCGATCAGATCTTCTCTTTCGAGGTAACGGAAGTATTCGTTCAACAGAAGATATGCTTTCTTACAGGT
>JAFSRK010000240.1 GCA_017446165.1 Ruminococcus sp. | reverse complement strand
TCGGAAGCAGCTTCCATCTTGAAGCGCTCGAGAGCTTCCTTAGCCTCGGGAACAGCAATGTTAGATCTGTTAGCCATGTCGTATATCTCCTTTTCTTATTTGCGGCGGATATCGCCTCACGGCGACCGTCCGACCGCCCCGAGACTTTTTCACACCTTGATTATAGCGGCTCTGTTCGCTCGCTACGATAGTATTGTGGCACACAGACGATGAAATATCAGTAGTAATTTCTGGTTGGCAGAACAACAGTTAATGTGGCTTTTGATAGGGAAAGTAAACGGCTTGAATCAGTCAAGTAAATTTGAATTTATGCAGTATATTCTAAGTTTCCTGTTGAATGTCCACATTGAATTTGATTGTGTAGGAATGCGGTAGATACGATGGATAAAAATATGATAGATATAAAAGAATTCTATTTGTTCCGTCTCGACAAAGAACTGCTCCGTATTCTTTTGAAGGATCACTCATCAGGGAAGACTATTATTTGGGCAACAAACATTATACACTTGATAATACTAATCCTTGATAAAAAGATTTAATCAGATATTAGTGATATATTTCGGATAGCGCGACGGGCGACGCAGGCAGGCTGGTGCCTGTCAAGGAGTCCAACAAAGCTATACGAAATATAGTGCAATAGATGATAAAGGTTTTTATTAAGGATTAGTATAAAACACAGACCGGGCAGCCCTTTCGGGATACCCGGTCTTTTTTACTTTATAAGAAACTGCTCGTTTCTAATAAAGTAAAAAAAGATTTGTATGCCCGCTCAGTTTGTTGCTACGCAACAACGAGCGATGGCTATGCGAAATGCGCGCAGAGCGCGCTTTCTTGTGGTGAGTCTGTGTGACAGACCTCTATGACTATTTGCGTTATCGTTCATCAGGCGTCGGTCAGCTTCAGATCCTTGACCTTTCTTGTTCCGAAGGCGGTGATCACGATGGTGAAGACCGCTGTGATCGCCGAGCTGATCAGCCAGCCTAACACAAACGGATCTCTGACGAACTGCGCGTGAGGCATTTCAATGAACCTTATGACGATATAGCCCATCAATGCGCCTACGCCGATGCCGAGCAGGATACCGACCGCCGAGGTGATGATCGTCTCGGTGTTCAGATACCGTTTGACCTCTTTGACGGTGAAGCCGTTGATACGCATGATCGTCAGCTCGCGCGTCTTTTGATTGACGTACATCTTCGTGATATTGAGAAGAATGAAATACGCCATCAAGCCCGCGATGACCAACAGCAGGATCGCTACCTTGTTGAACACGTTCGTCACAAACTCAAGCTTGCCCTTGTCCTCTGCGGCGGGAGAAAGGCTCTCGAAGCCCTTGACCTGATTGAGCTTTTCGACCAGCTTCTCCTTGTCGGCGCCGTTCAGATACAGGAAATAGGTGTTCATCACGGGCTTTTCGCCGAAGTACGTTTCATAGGACGCTTCGTTCATGATCATGTTGCGACCTAAATAGTTGTTGAACACGCCCGCGACTCTCACCTCATTCGGCGCCATGGTGCTGTCGTAGATGATGATATCGTCGCCCGCGTTCTTGCCGGTGGTCTCGGTGGTTCTGCACTGGATAAACACGCCGTCCGCGTCAGTCGGGAGCGCGCCGTCCTCTTTCCACGTCCTGAAGTTATAGTACGCGGAGAGCGCTTCCATATCGCCGCAGATCAGGTCGGTGTACTCCACGTCGCTGCCTGCCTTGAACGCGCGCAAGCCTGAGTGCGCCTTGACGTATGTTGTGCCCGCGTCGTCAAGGATCGCTTCGAGCTCTTTCTCGACGTCGTCTGACACGGCGGAGTTGAAGGTCAGCTTTTCGTCATATTTCACGATATCGCCGAACTGCTTTTCGGTTACAATGCTGACGCTGCCGCGCAGGGTGAAGCCGATCACCAACAGTGCGCAGCAACCCGCTACGCTGACGGTCGTCACGATGACGCGGGCGAGATCAGAGCGCATATTGCGGAAGATCAGCTTTGAATACAGTCTGCCGCCGCTGCCCGACTTCTTGGAGCTTTTCCATGCCTTCGGCTGTTTTTCTTTCATCAGCTCTATCGCGGTAGACCGCATCAAGCTCAGGCAGGAGATCGTTACCGCCGCGACAGCAAGCGCGATCGCCAGAACGACGGCGATCACGGAGGTGCCGATCAAGATGCCCGACGGAATCTCTCCGATCACATACATATTCCCGTAGGAGGTGAGCACCACCCCTTGGATCACAAAGTAACCCGCGAGGATACCGATCAGAGCGCCGACGATGGTCGCGGTGATACCGAACAGGAGGTATTTTCCCAGTATCTCACGGTTATAGAAGCCCAGCGCCTTTGTCGCGCCGACCAGATTCCTTTGCTCGTCCACGATACGCTTGATGGTCGTGTAGATGACGAGGGCGGCGATGACGACAAAGAACAGCGAGAAGGTGATGCTCAGGTTGGAGATACTCTTCGCCGAGAGCGAAAGGTGCATATATCCGCCGTTAGAGCCTACGTCAAAGACAAACCAACTGCAATCCTTCAGCGCGGCGAAATCCGCCTTCGCGTCCTCGAGCTTCTGAACATTCTTCTCATATTCCGCTAAGCCGTTTTTGTACTCTTTCTCTTTATCGGCAAGGGTGTTCTTGCCTTTTTCAAGCTCCTTGAGTCCGGTTTTATATTGCTGCACGCCCGCGTTGTAGTCGGCAACGCCCTTGTCATACTGCGCCTTGCCGCTGTCATATTCCGCAAGTCCCGCCTCGTACTGCGAAAGCCCCGCGTAATACTCAGCCGCTCCCGCTTCATACCGCGCCTTGCCGTTATTATACTGCTCCACGGCGCTGTCATAGGCGGCTTTCTTTTCAGCATACTGTGCCGCAGCGCTGTTATAGGCGGCTGTGCCGTCGTCGAACTGCTGCTTGCCTTCGTTATATGCGGCTAAGCCCTCATTATAAAGCTCTTCGGCTGCCGCCAAGATCTCATTATACAGCTCCAGCTCCTCAGGCGTCATCTCGGCGAGTTCTTCGGGAGTCGCGCTCTTTGCTTCGGTCAATCCCTCTTGAGCGGCGTCGAGCACTTCCTTCAAAAACGCAAGTCCCTCTTCGGCTTCATCGAGCTTCTCCTTGTTGGCGTCGAGCTCGGCTTTTGCCGCCGCGAGCTTCTCGCTGTTCGCGTCAAGCTCGGTTTTGGCGGAGGACAGCTTTTGATCCGAGGTATACAGCTCGCTCTCTGCTGCGTCAAGCCGATTCTTGGTGCTGTTGAGAGTCGCTTCAGCGCTGTCCAGCTTGGCTTTGGAGCTATCCAGCGTTTGCTTGCCGTTTTCAAGCTCCGTTTTCGCGTCGGCGAGCTTTTTTTCATTCTTGACGATCGCGTCCTTGCCCTTATCAAGCTCCTTTTTACCGTTGGTCAGCTTTTCCTTTGCTTCGTCGAGCTTCTGCTGACCGTCGTCGATTTTCTTCTGCGCCTGATCCCTGACTGCTCCGGTACGCAGCGCCGAACGTTCATCGGCGACCGAAGTCAGGCGTTCCTTCGCCGCATCCGTCGCCTTTTTATATTCGTCGCTGAAACGACTCATGCCCTCGGTGGACTTGAGTACGACCTCGGCTCTCATGAAACAGCCATCGAGCTGTTCATCGTCAAAGGCGTCGGGCGTGACCAAAATATAGCGGTTGCCGGGAGCGTAATCGGGTTTTGCAAGATGATCGGGGTGCTGAACGATACCGGTTACCTTGTATTCCTTCCCTTTCAGGAACTTCGGTGCGGCGCCCTGATCGTCGCAGGCGGCGACGGTATCTCCTACCTTGTATCCGAGCTTCTCCGCGATCGGCTGTTCGACGGCGCATTCATCGTCCTTTTGCGGCAAAGCGCCCTGAACGATCTCGGGTACGTTGATCCTTTCGCTGACGGATACGACGTTGACGTTCTCGTGGATATCGCCGCTGCTGACCTTCGCGTTCGCAAAATAAACGCCCTCGACGTCCTTGACGTCCCGATCCGCCAGCAGCGCGTCGAGATCCTCGCTTGTCAGGAGCAGTGACGAGGTGATCTCAAAATCCCTGAAGGACGCGCTCCGGTAAAAGCTGTCGCCCGCGCTCCTCATCGACGCGGCGGAGTAGCAGATACCGAGATAGGACGCCGCCGCCATAGCCGCGATAAAGACAACGGAAATCCACGAGAGAAGGTTCTTTTTGATATTCCGCGTCGCGTCCTTTATCTGTGTTTTCTTCATGATGGACCCCTTTCCCGTCTTACCAGATCAACTCTTCGGCGTGAAGCGGGTGCATATTCTTCTTGATGGAAGCGATCTTGCCGTTGCGCACCTTCACGACGCGGTCAGCCATCTTGGCGATCTCGACGTTATGCGTGATCATCATGACGGTAGTACCCTGCGTCTTGACGATATCCTCGATGGTATGCAGCACCTCAATACTGGTGGTGTAGTCCAGCGCTGCGGTAGGTTCGTCGGCAAGGATCAGCTTGGGTCTTTTGACGATTGCGCGCGCGATGGAAACGCGCTGCTGCTGACCGCCCGACATCTGTCCGGGGTAGTTGTTCTCACGCTGCGACATATTGACCTTGGCGAGCGCCTCTTTAGAGGACATCGGATTCTCAGCCAGCTCGGCGATGAACTCGACGTTCTCAAGCGCTGTGAGGTTGGGCATGAGGTTATAGGACTGGAAGATAAAGCCGATGTAGTCGCGGCGGTATTTGGTCAGCTCGTCATCGGAGGGGTGAGAGAAATCCTTGCCCTCGATCGTCAGCTCGCCCGTCGTCAGAAAATCCATTCCGCCGACGATATTCATCATCGTGGATTTACCGCAGCCCGACTCGCCGAGCACGACGATAAACTCGTTCTTGTAAATATCGAGGTTGATGCCCTTTAATACCTTGAGCGTGGTGTCGCCTGTTTGGAATTCCTTGGTGATGTTGCGCAGGGTCGCGAGGATCTCTTTTTTCTCTTCGAGATCGACGATCAGCCCTTTTTCGTCGATCGTGATCGCCGCGAGAGAAGCCATGCGCTCGCAAAGCTGCATTTCCTCTTCGTCATAGAGTGTGCCGTCGAGCTTGTTGACGATCTGCACGCAGCCGATGATATCACGGGTATTATTGAGCGGTACGCAGATCATTGTCTTGGTGACCAGATCATCGTCAAAGACAGTGCCGTCGAAGCGGGTGTCAGACGCGGCGTCCTCTACGAACACGGATTTGCCCGTCTGTGTCACGATGCCCTCGATGCCAAGACCGTTCTCCACGCTGATGTTGGAGATATCGGCGGGTCCGATATGGAAAACGGGCGACAATCTGTCGGTCTTGGGGTCGAGAAGCCATATCGCGCCCGCTTCGCTGTTCAGCGTTTTGACGATGATCTCCAAGCTGCCCGACAGCGCCTCCTCTAAGTTATCGACCTTGAGCAGCTGCGCCATGATCGCCCATGACGCTTTTGAGAATCGCTTGCTTTCTGCCATTATCTCTATCCTCCCGAAAGTTTTCTGTGTATGGATTATCATATATCGGTGTTATCGCCTCGACGAGCTCATATTTACCGTCGGCTCGTTTGAGGACGGGGTTCTCATGTCCCGCGTCGGCGGCTTTACCCTTGCCCGTTGACAGGACGGGTCTTTCTGATCGTCAGGATGTTTTTTCCGTCTTGATACGCATAGCTTACCTCGTCCATAAAGCTCTTGGTGATAAAGATACCGAGTCCGCCCTTTTTTGCCTGTGACAGGGGACGATCTTTCGCGGGATCGGGCTTTGTGAGAGGGTCGAAGGGCGCACCGCTGTCGATGAACGACAGCGTGACCGACAGAGGGTCGGTACTCCCCTGTGCGGTTACGGTGATCAGCCCCGTATCGGACCCATACGCGTAGCTCGCGACGTTGACAAAGATCTCCTCGGTGCAGAGCTTCAGCTGAAAAAGCTCCTTTTTCTCAAATCCGAGCTTCTCCGCAAAGTCGAGGACAAAGTCGAGCGCCTCGCTGAGTCTTGCTTTTTCGGCAGGTATCTCTAAGCTTTTCATTTGATTGCGATAATATCAACAAAGCCGGTTACTTCAAATACGTTCCTGACGTCATCGTTCGCGTTGATGACGCAAATGTCGCCGTTTCCCTGCATGATCTCGGCAGCGCCGAACAGCGCGCGCAGACCCATGCTGGAGATGTAGTCCATTTTCTGAGCGTCGATGACCAGCGACGTGATACCGTCAAGACAGGTCTCAAATTCCTTTTCGAGTTCAGGAGCGGTGTTGGTGTTCAGTTCTCCTTTGATAGCAATGGTGAGCTTGGTGCCTTCCTGTTTTTTTGTGATTGTCATCAGATGATTCCTCCCAAGTATAAATTGAGTTCAAGGCTTGCTGTTGCAACAGCAGAATGCAGAATACATGAGCTTTTCACAAGACAATCCGACCTTGCCCTCGGTATAAACGCGGAATCGCGGAAAAGACTTCTGTCCGTTGCGGCTGTTTTCAACAAGCCCTGATATGATCAAACAGTTCATAATAAACTAAATTTTATGATACCATATTAATCGTTCCTTTGCAACACTCGGGAGCTGTGTTTTACGAATTTGAAATGATCTGATCAACAAAACAGGATTAGGGCGAGCAACTTTGCAGTTGATATTTGCGGCTCGTTGTGTTACATTAATAATAATAGACATATTTGTCCGTGAAGGTCTGACAGGAGGGACTTTGATGAATGTTTATGATTTTGACGGAACGATTTTTCCAACCGATTGTACGATCGATTTTTGCTTCTGGTGTATGAAGCGCCATCCGAAGATGTGGTTTACCTTTGCTCCGAAGGCGATCAAAAACCTGATTTTGAGAAAAAAAGGAAAAATGCCGGAGTATCTGATGCAGCGGAAGTTTTTCGGCTATCTTTCGCTGATCGATGACTTTGATGTTCAGATCGAACGGTATTGGGATAAAAATGAGAAAAGGATAGCCCCGTGGTATCTGAAACAGAAAAGCCCCGATGATCTGATCATCAGCGCGTCGCCGACATGTATCATCGGACCGATCGCAAAGCGACTCGGCGTGAATTATATCGCGACGGAATATGACCTTGAGTATGGGGTGTTCCTGAACAACCTGATGTATGCGCGTGAAAAATCCAAGTACATTTTTGATCACGGTTTTCCGATGATCGAGAATTTCTACTCCGATTCTCTTTCCGATACGCCGCTCGCGCTATGCGCCAAGAAAGCCTATCTCGTGAAAGATAAGGCAAGCACCGTCGTCGAATGGCCCGATCTGAATCAAGAGACCGTGAACAAGGTAAAGGAAAAAATCGACACCGGATGGAACATCCACTTGAAAGAGGACTGAAAGGTGTATATTATCATTTATGATTTCGGTACCAGCGGTGTAAAAACCTGTCTGTTTCATATCGAAACCGAGATTCGTTTGATAGCAAGCTCGATCGCCGATTACGGTCTGTATATCTCCGACGACGGAGGAGCGGAACAGGACACCGAAGAATGGTGGGAGGCGTTGTGTTCAACCACACACGACTTGATTCAAAAGACGGATATCAAGGCGACTCAGATAGAAGGGATCGCGTTCTGCTCACAGATGCAGGGCGCTGTCTTTGTGGATGAAAACGGAAACGCCCTGAGACGTCCGATGAATTATCTGGATCAGAAGGGCGTCAAAGAATACAAGGAATGTATGGGCTCGGGACTCATCAAGGTTTCCGGATGCAGCCTTTATAAGCTTCTGCGCAATCTTATCGTAAACTACGCCGGCTCAACCAGCGCTAAGGACCCTGTCTGGAAGTACAAGTGGGTGGAAAACAACGAACCCGAAGTCTTTCGGAAGATATATAAGTGGCTGGATATCGGCGACTATCTTACATCGCGCTGTACCGGAAGGATCATCAGGACTGCCGATACCGCTTTCGCGACGTTCCTCTATGACACGCGAAAGGGCAGGGAAGGCTGGAACAAAGGTCTTTTGAAGATGTACAAGGTCGATCCCGCTCATATGCCGGAGATCATTGACTGTACCGACTTGGTCGGCGGATTGACCGAGAAGGCGGCGTCGGAACTGGGGCTTGTCCCGGGGATCCCCGTATTCGGAGGAGGCGGCGACACGACGTTCGTCAACATCGGCGCAGGCTGCACCCGACCGGGCGACACGCATATCTATGTCGGAACATCGGGATGGGTATCAACCTATCTGGATTATCAAACGGTCGATATCGACGCGATGATCACCGGTGTTCTCTCGGCAAAGCACGGCTACTTCAATTATTATGCAGAGCTGGAAACCGCAGGAAAGTGCTTTGAATGGGTCATGGATCATCTCGCGCTGGATGAGATAGGCGTGTATTTGAAAACAGTCCCGGTCACGGATCTGCAGAGTCAATACCGGAGCCTCTATGATTATCTCTCAGAAGAGGTCGGCAAAGTCCCTCCGGGGGCAAACGGAGTCATCTTTACCCCGTGGATGCACGGTAATCGCTGTCCGTTTGAGGATTCCCATGCCGGAGGAATGTTCTTTAATCTCCGCGTCGAAAACGGAAAGAGAGATATGATCCGCGCTGTCCTCGAGGGGATCTGCTATCACCTGAGATGGCTGTTGGAATGTGAAGCGAAGAAAGTGAAAACTTCCGATCCGATCCGATTTGTCGGCGGACTTGCTCTTTCGTCCGTTGCCTGCCAAATCCTTGCCGATATCACCGGCAGGACAATCGAAACGATCGATAATACCCAGGAGGTAGGCGCGACCGGAACCGCGCTTGTCGTAGCGGCAGGTCTCAAGGGGATAGATGTGCTTGAGCTTTCACGACGGCTCGTCAAAGCAGATCGCACTTTTATTCCCAACGTAAAAAACAGAGAAGTGTATGAGCGTAACTATCTGGTGTTTAAGAAGCTCTATCGATCCAACGCGCCTCATTTCAAACGATTGAATACATAAGAAAAACGGCGCAAAAATATGGCAGTTCATTACTGAACGACCTTATACTGTTATGTAGTGACCGTTTGTCAATAGGCAAAAGTCACAAAAGTAAAAAGGCAGAGGGCGCGTGACAGGAGCCGGTAACAGAAGAATCGGAATTGGCCGGTCTGTTATACGTG
>JAFSRK010000239.1 GCA_017446165.1 Ruminococcus sp. | reverse complement strand
ATGGGCTATGACGTCGCGATCATGGCGGACTCCACCTCCCGTTGGGCGGAGGCTCTCAGAGAGATCTCCGGTAGACTCGAGGAAATGCCCGCCGAGGAGGGCTTTCCGGCATATCTGCCCTCACGACTCTCGGAGTTCTATGAGCGCGCGGGTAGAGCGGATGTGTTATCGGGTACACAAGGCTCGGTCACCATCATCGGCGCGGTATCTCCGCAGGGTTCCGACTTCTCTGAGCCTGTCACCCAGAACACCAAGCGCTTCACCCGCTGTTTCTGGGCGCTCGACAAGGCGCTCGCCTATGCGCGCCACTATCCCGCGATCAACTGGATGGACAGCTACAGCGAGTATTTCACCGATCTGAACCCGTGGTATGAGGAACAGCTCGGTGAAGAATTCATCGAATACCGCAACGGCATCTCAGCGATCCTGCAGGAGGAAAACCGACTGATGGAGATCGTCAAGCTGATCGGCTCGGACGTTTTGCCCGACGATCAGAAGATCATCATCGAAATCGCAAAGATCGTCAGGGTCGGCTTCCTGCAGCAGAACGCATTCCATAAGGACGACACCTATGTACCGCTGGAAAAGCAGAAGCTGATGATGAAGACCATCCTGCATCTGTACGACCGCTGCAAGGAGGTCGTCGCCAACAATATCCCGATCTCGAACATCACAGCACTCGGGCTGTTCGAGAAGGTTACCAAGATAAAATACGATATCCCGAACGACAAACCCGAGATGTTCGACGAATACATCGCGGATATCGACGAGAAGATTAATTCCATTATCAGATAAGGAGGGCTAATATGATCATCCACTATGTCGGCGTGAAAGAGATCAACGGCTCTCTGATCGTACTGGACGGCGTCAAAGGCGTATCCTATGAGGAGATCGTCGACATCGAGCTGGACAACGGTACCGTCCGTCAGGGCAGAGTCGTCCAGATCGAGGGCGAACGCATCGTCGTGCAGGTTTTTGAAGGCACGAGAAACATCAGCCTTGAAAACACGACCACCCGTCTGACCGGCAAGCCGATGGAAATGCCCCTCTCACCCGAGATCATGGGCAGGATCCTTGACGGCGCGGGCAGACCGATCGACGGTCTCGGCGACATCTATCCCGTCACCAAGCGCAATATCAACGGTACGGCGATCAACCCCGTATCGCGTATCTATCCGAGAAACTATATCAACACCGGTATCTCCAGCATCGACACGCTGTCGACCCTGATCCGCGGACAAAAGCTGCCGATCTTCTCGGGATCGGGCATGAAGCACAATGAGTTGGCTGTCCAGATCGTGCGTCAGGCACAGATCTCAGGCGCTGATGAGAACAACTTCGGCATCGTTTTCGCCGCGATGGGCGTCAAGAACGACGTCGCACAGTATTTCAGAAAAAGCTTCGAGGACTCGGGCGTCATGGGGCGCGTCGTCATGCTGCTGAATCTCAGCAACGACCCGATCATCGAGAGAACGCTGACGCCCCGCTGTGCGCTGACCGTTGCGGAATACCTCGCCTTTGAGCTTGATATGCACATCCTCGTCATCATGACGGACATGACCTCTTATGCCGAGGCGCTGCGTGAGTTCTCGTCGTCAAAGGGCGAGATCCCCGGCAGAAAGGGTTATCCGGGCTATCTCTACAGCGATCTCGCGTCGCTCTATGAGCGCGCGGGCATGGTCAAGGGATCAAAGGGATCCGTCACCCAGATCCCGATCCTCACGATGCCGAACGACGATATCACCCACCCGGTTCCCGACCTGACAGGCTACATCACCGAGGGTCAGATCGTTCTGGACAGAGGTATCCAGAACCAAGGCTTCTATCCGCCGGTCAACGTTCTGCCGTCACTTTCCCGACTGATGAAGGACGGCATCGGCGAGGGCTACACCCGCGCAGATCACGCGCCGCTCTCGAACCAGCTGTTCGCAAGCTACGCGAAGGTCATCGACGCACGCTCGCTCGCATCCGTTATCGGTGAAGAGGAGCTGTCCGATATCGACAAGAAGTATATCGAATTCGGCAGACAGTTTGAACAGCAATTCATCAACCAGGGAATGAACGAGAACCGCACCATTGACCAGAGCCTCGACCTCGGATGGCGGCTGCTCTCTACCCTGCCCCGCTCCGAGCTTGACCGCGTCGACGACGCTCTGCTTGATCAATACTACGGCAAATAATGATCTTTCATCCATTCAGAAAGGAGGGTTATCATGGCTCAACAGGCTGTACCGACCAAAGGTAATCTGATGACGACGAAAAAGTCGCTGTCGCTCGCGAGAGTCGGCTTTGACCTGCTGGATAAAAAGCGAAACATCCTCATCCGCGAGATGATGGCGCTGATCGACCGCGCCAGCGAGATCCAGTCCACTATCGACGAGTCGTTTGAAAAAGCGTACCGCGCCTTGGAAAAAGCGAATATAACCCTCGGCTTCTGTGACGAGATCTCCAAGACGATCCCTGTGGAAAACTCCGTGAAGCTCGACTACCGCTCGATCATGGGCGTTGAGATCCCGATCCTCAGTATCAACAACGAGGAAAACACCGGACTTTACTATGGGCTGGGGAACACCAACGCCCGCCTCGACGAGGCTGTCGCGCTGTTTATCAAAGCGAAGGAACTGACAGTGGAGCTGGCGGAGATCGAAAACAGCGTCTATCGCCTTGCGGTCTCGATCAAGAAAACCCAGAAGCGCGCGAACGCTCTCAAGAACATCATGATACCGAAGTTCGAGAGCGACGTGAAATTCATCACCGACGCGCTCGACGAAAAGGACCGTGAGGGATTCTCGCGACTCAAGGTCATCAAAAAGCAAAAAGCGGAGAAATAGACATACAAAAAATCCCTCGGAAGCGATTCCGAGGGATCGTTTTTTACTTTATAAGAAACTGCTCGTTTCTTATAAAGTAAAAAAGATTTATAGTGCCCGCCCAGTAGCGCACTGGATGTGCGCACGGGCGATGGCAATACGAAAATTGCGTGCCGAAGGCACGATTTTCTTATGCAGTTGCTTCTGT
>JAFSRK010000238.1 GCA_017446165.1 Ruminococcus sp. | reverse complement strand
TTTTCAGAGAGTCGCCGGTCGGTGAGAGGCGATAGGACAGTGAACGCGGAGTCTCATTTCGGAGCAGAGTCGCTGAACATGCGTGAATACGAGTAAGCGGCTACGGCGTGTCCCGTTATCATGACAGAGGGCTTGTCAGAGTCCGGTGAGTGACCGTATATCTACGGTAAACAGGGTGGTACCGCGAAGTAATTCGTCCCTGAGGTCTGTGACCTCGGGGATTTATTTTTTGCCGACACCGTTTTGCTCAAGCAGTCAATTTATTAATCATATATCGAAAGAGGATGCTAACATGAAACAAATCAAGATTTCTGATGTGACCTTATGCGATGTCAAAAACCATCTGTCCTTCAAGCAGAAGCTGGAGATCGCCCGCAAGCTCGAGCGACTCGGCGTCGACGCGGTGGAGCTGTCCGAGATCGGACTCTCCAAGGCGGATACCCTGCTTGTCAAGACGATCTCATCCTTTGTCAAAAACAGCGTGATCTCCGTTGCGGCGACTACGTCGCTCGGCGCTGTTGAGCGCGCCGCCGAGGCTCTGTCCTCCGCCGCTCGTCCGCGCATCAGGATCGACCTGCCGATGTCATCCTCCGTCATGGAATACTCTCTGCACAAGAAGCAGGAGAAGATGCTGATCTACGTCCGCGAGATGATCGAGAAAGCAAAGACCCTCTGTGACGATGTTGAGTTCGTCGCCAACGACGCGACCCGCGCCGAGGAGGAATTCCTCATCGAAGCGATCCGCATCGCGGATCAGGCAGGCGCGAACGTCATCACCGTCTGCGATGACGCCGCCGTACTGCTGCCCGACGATTATGCCGCCTTTGTACAGAAGGTGACCGAGGGCATAGGCGCGAAGATCGGTATCCGTTGCAGCGACAAGAATCGTGTCGCCACTGCCGCTTCGGTACTCGCCGTTAAAGCGGGCGCCGACGGCGTCAAGACCTCTGTTTCGGGCGAGGTCACCTCTCTGCGCGATTTCGCAGCGATCCTTTCCGTTATCAAAGAGAACTACGGCATCTGTGCCGATATCCGTTCCACCGAGCTTCACCGCAACGTCGATCAGATCGAGTGGATTTTGAACGGTAAAACCAATACCACCGTCCGCGAGATCGCCGACGACGGCGTGAAGCTAAGCGTTAACGATACTGTCGACACCATCCGTGATATGGTCGAGAAGCTCGGCTATGACCTCTCCGACGAGGACATCCGCAAGGTGTATGAGGAATTCCGCCGCATCGCCCGCAAGAAATCGGTCGGCGTCAAGGAACTCGACGCGATCGTTGCGTCCTCCGCACTGCAGGTCCCGACGACCTACACGCTCGAGAATTACGTCATCAACTCCGGCAACATCATCACAGCGTCCGCCCAGATCACGCTGAACAAAGAGGGCAAATCCATCACCGGCATCTCTGTCGGCGACGGCCCGATCGACGCGGCGTTCAATGCGCTTGACCAGATCATCGGCAGACACTTCGAGCTGGACGACTTCAATATCCAGACCGTGACCCAGGAGAAAGAGGCGATGGGCAACGCACTCGTCAGACTCAGAGCCGGCGGCAAGATCTACTCCGGCACGGGACTCTCGACCGATATCATCAGCGCGTCCATCCGCGCCTATATCAACGCGGTCAACAAGATCGTCTACGAGGAGGCTTAAGGCATGAAGTTTTCTTTCTCTACCAAGGGATGGCATGATAATTCTTTTGAAGAATTTTGCGTGATCGCCGAGGATCTGCATTTCGAGGGCATCGAGCCTCATAACATCCGCAACCGCATTTTTTCCGAGCGGGACAGTGTGTTTCAGGAGTATTCTGCCGCAACGACCTTGCGCATGCTCTTTGAGCGCAACCTGAAACTGCCCTGTATCGACGTTATCACCGATATCGGCGACGGTGAGCTGTTTAATAATTCTGTTGAAGAAATAAAAAGCTGTTTGAAGATCGCCTCCAACCTCCGTATCCCGAATATCCGTCTGCGTGCTGAGGCATGCGAGGATCATGAAGCGGCTGTCGAGAATGTCAAGAAGGTCATCGAGGCGGTTCTCCCGACCGCTCAGAAGGATCGTATCAGTCTTTTGATCGAGACCCGCGGTTTGTATGCCGATACCGCACTCCTGCGCGATACACTCGAGTATTTCGCGAGCGACTATGTTGCGGCGCTGTGGAACATGTCCGCCGCGTATTTCACGGTGGGCGAGAGTCCCGCGAAGATCATCGCGAACCTCGGCGCCTATGTCCGCCATGTCCACCTCAACGACGCCGTCAAGACCGAAGACGGCATCGAGTTCCGTCTGCTCGGTGAGGGCGATCTGCCTATCGTCGACATGATGAAAGCCCTGCGCTCGGTAAACTACGACGGCTTTATCTCACTGGTCTGGGATCCCGCGTGGTGTCCCGAGCTTGACGACATGGAGATCATCTTCGCTCAGTTCATCAGCTATATGAAGCAGTTCTCCGATACCTCCAAGAACGAATCCGCGCTTTACTGGAACAATGCTCACACCGGCAAATTCGTCTGGAAAAAGGAAACGCTGATCGACGCGACCTTCTCCGACGTCCTTGACAGAATGGTCGAAGAATTCCCCGATCAGATCGCGTTCAAATACACCTCGCTTGATTATACCCGCACCTATTCCGAGTTCCGTGACGACGTCGACGAATTCGCCCGCGTGCTGATCTCGCTCGGCGTGAAAGCCGGCTCTCATGTCGCGGTATGGGCGTCCAACGTACCCCAGTGGTACATTGCGTTCTGGGCGACTGTCAAGCTCGGTGCGGTGCTGGTCACAGTCAACACCGCCTACAAGATCCACGAGGCGGAGTACCTATTGAAGCAGAGCGATACCCATACGCTGATTATCACCTACGGCGCGAAGGACACCTCCTACGGCGATATCATCGCCCGCCTGTGTCCGGAGCTTGAGAATGTCGCCGAGGGCGAGCAGCTCCACTCAAAGCGCCTGCCGTTCCTCAGAAATGTCATCACCGTCGGCTTTGAGCAGAAGGGCTGTCTGACATGGGAGAAAGCCATGTCCTACGCCTCCAGAACGCCTAAGGCGGAGGTCTACCGCATGGCGGCGGCTGTCGACAAGGACGACGTCTGCAACATGCAGTATACCTCGGGTACCACCGGCTTCCCCAAGGGCGTCATGCTGACCCACTACAATATCGTCAACAACGGCAAAAATATCGGCGACCGCATGGATCTCTCCACCGCCGATCGCATGATGATCCAGGTTCCGATGTTCCACTGCTTCGGCATGGTTCTGGCGATGACTGCCTCCATGACCCACGGCGCCTCGATCTTCCCGCTGCCGTACTTCTCGCCGAAGCCCTCGCTCGCGTGCATCAACTCTGAGCATATCACCGCCTTCCACGGCGTTCCGACGATGTTCATCGCGATGCTTGAGCATCCCGATTTCCCGAAGACCGACTTCTCCTATATGCGCACCGGCATCATGGCAGGCTCGCCCTGCCCGATCGACAAGATGCGCGAGGTCGTCGAGAAGATGCATATGACCGAGATCACCATCGTCTACGGTCAGACCGAGGCGTCGCCCGGCTGTACCATGAGCTCTACCACCGATTCAATCGAGGTGCGCGTCGCTACCGTTGGCAAGGAGCTGCCTGAGATCGAGTGCAAGATCGTCGATCCCGAGACCGGCGAGGAATGTCCTCCCAACGTCAACGGCGAGTTTGTCGCGCGCGGCTACAATATCATGAAGGGCTACTACAAGATGCCCGAGGAGACCGCCAAGGCGATCGACAAGGACGGCTGGCTCCATACCGGCGACCTTGCCTGCAAGACCGAGGACGGCTATTATAAGATCACTGGACGCTTGAAGGACATGATCATCCGCGGCGGCGAGAATATCTATCCCAAGGAGATCGAGGAATTCATCTACACCAATCCCAAGGTATCCGATGTTCAGGTCATCGGCGTTCCCGACGAGAACTACGGCGAAGAGATCATGGCGTGCGTCATCCTCAAGGAGGGCGAGACCATGACCGAGCAGGAGATGAAGGACTTCGTTGCGGCGAATATGGCGCGTCATAAGGTGCCGCGTTATGTCGACTTTGTCGACGCCTTCCCGATGAATGCCGCCGGCAAGATCCTCAAGTACAAGATGCGCGAGGACGCGGTCGAGAAGCTTGGACTGCAGAAAGCGGCAAGCGTGGTGACAGCCTGATGAAAAACGGATTCTTTGTTATCGACTCTCATTGTCATATCTACCCCGAGAAGATCGCCTCAAAGGCGGTCGCGGGAACGGATAAATTCTACGATACCACCGCGGCGTGTCTCGGCACACCTGCCGATCTCCTCACGGTCAACGCACAGGCGGGCGTCGATCACAGCATCGTCCAGTCCGTCGCGACGACTCCCAAGCAGGTGCAGTCGATCAACGAGTTCATCGCCGATACCGTCGCTCATGCGAACGGCAGACTTACGGGACTCGGCACGCTCCACCCGAACAGTGAGAACCTCCGCGAGGATGTCGAGCATTTGATCGCGCTGGGACTCAAGGGCGTGAAGCTCCACCCCGATATCCAGAACTTCAAGGTGGACGATTATCGCTGTCTGAAGATCTATGAGCTGTGTGAGGAATTCGGCTTACCGATTTTGATGCACACCGGCGACAAGCGCTACGACAACTCAAACCCCAACCGCCTGCTCCCGATCCTCGAGATCTACGACCACCTGACCATCATCGGCGCCCATTTCGGCGGATGGTCGATCTGGGAGGAGGCGAGCCACGTTCTCTGCGATATCCCGAACCTGTATGTCGACTGCTCGTCGTCCATGCCATGGATCTCCGACGAAAAGACTGTCGAGATCATCCGGCGCTACGGCGCCGATCGCGTACTCTTCGGCACCGACTATCCGATGTGGTCGCCCGTCAAGGAGCTTGACCGCTTCATGACGCTGCCGCTGAGCGACGACGAAAAACGCATGATCCTCTCTGAAAACGTGAAAAAGGTATATGAATTGAATACATGAGAATAAGCAGTGTGGCAGCGGTGCTGTTGCACTGTTTATTCTTTATTGGAATTAAACGACAAACTGTAACTTGACTGTCAATGTGATATGCGGTAAAATAATAAGAACGTTAAAAAGAGAAAGGAGGAGTGATATGAAAAACCGGGTTGCAAGCATTCGCAAGCAAGTACTCAATATTGCGACTCTCGCTGTATTGATCGGCTTTACATTCTTTGTGATCTTCAACAACAAGGACGGCTTCAGCCTGAATTCGCTGGTCGACTTTGTCAGCGATATCCATTTCCCGTTTTTGATCGGCGCGTTTTTGTGCATGTTCATGAACATCGGCTTCAAGGGATTGTCCATCGCGGCTTTGTCCCGCGCGCTCGGTTATCGCAGGAGCCTGCCGCGCAATTATGCTTATGCTTCTGCCGATATCTACTTCTCCGC
>JAFSRK010000237.1 GCA_017446165.1 Ruminococcus sp. | reverse complement strand
GAAGAATCTGAAAGTGCATACTTTTCCGTTAGATTACACATGAAAGGTGTAATGAAGTTGGATAGATTGCACTGTAAGATTCTTCGACAAGCTCAGAATGACACTAAAAGGGGCTATCGCGTTTCTTAGTGCGACAGCCCCATTTTACATTTCTTATTTGATGATATTTCTCCAGTCGAGGTCGCCGCGCTCCAGACCGTGGATCAGCACCTCGGCGGTCGCGATGTTGGTCGCGACGGGGATGTTATGCATGTCACAGAGCCTGAGGAGATTCATATCGTTCGGCTCATGAGGCTTCGGAGCGAGCGGATCGCGGAAGAAAACGAGCATGTCGATCTCGTTACAAGCGATGCGCGCAGCGATCTGCTGATCGCCGCCCTGAGATCCTCCGAGGAAGGTCTGGATCTGCAAGCCGGTCGCCTCCGCAACCATCTTACCGGTCGTGCCGGTAGCACAGAGCGTGTTGCGGCTGAGTATGCCGCAGTAAGCGATGCAGAACTGGACCATCAGTTCCTTCTTAGCGTCGTGAGCGATAATAGCGATATTCATACTAAACCTCCTGCACATGAATCTTTACCGCTGCAGAACCCCTGTAGCTGTCCGAATGACAACCGAATCAGCAGCTATTTTACAATAATCGGCACGTCGGTCCCCTCAAGACGCCGTGCAATCGTGTCAAAGATGATGCCTGTTTTCGACCAGTTCCCGGTGAGGGCGCCCCTCTGGGAGAGAGCGATCACGCGGATGTCCTCGGGGATCAGTCCGATCAGCCGCATCCCGGCTTCGTCGATGATCATATCAAGGTCCTCATACAGGTCCATTTTGAAGAACCGATCCCTGTCGAAGCGGTTGATCACCAGCCTCTGATCGGCGATCTTTAGCTCATCCAGCCGTGTTTTGATGTTCTTACAGCCGCGGATGCTGATCGGCTCGGTGTTGACCACCACGAGCGCACGGTCGGCGGATGAAGCCGCGGACACAAAGCCCGAACCCGTGCCGGCGGGCGAGTCGATGAGGATGTAGTCATAGTCCTTTCGGGCTTTTTCCACAAACTCCCTGATCAGCGATGGGCTGACCTCGTCGTCGGCATAGAGCGGAGCCGCCACACAGTACAGCTGCAAATCATCCGCGACGCGATACACCGCGTCGTCATAGTCACATCCGCCGCTGACGATGTCCGAGATATCATAGACCAGCTTGTCCGAGATCCCCAGCACCATGTCGACGCCGCGCATCCCGCTGTCACAGTCCATGATCAGCACTTTTTTATTGTTCTTCGCCAGGGCGACAGCCAGCCCGGCACAGACCGTGGTCTTTCCGGTGCCGCCCTTGCCCGAGGCTACAACGATTACTTCACACATATTATGATCCTGACGGGCGACATCATACACCCGCCGCAGTTGCTATCAAAATCGGTTATGCACAAAATGCATATTTTTACTCGTATTCTTAATGTTATTTTACCACAAAATGATCAAGAGAGCAAGCAACAGCCGCCGTTCAAAGCGTAGAAATTTTTCAAAGATTATTAGTCAATATACATAAAAACGGCTTGCATATGCCGTTTTTCTGCATATTTCCCCTTTTTGCCGAATGCCGCCCACCGTAGGGACGACCATTGGTCGTCCGCAGAATGACGGGCTTTGATGATAGATTTAACCGTAGATAGAAACGAAACGCTCCTGCCGACGGACGACCACTGGTCGTCCCTACAACAGCGGAATCGTCCCCTACGAACCATCCTCATATCTGATACTTTTTTGACAAACTGAAACCGACGCCTCTCAGCGTCGGTTCATCATCTTTTTATTGCTACTTACTATTATGACCATCTCTTCTGTCGGAGCTGATCGAGGGTCTTGCCGTTGAAATAGGCGTCCATCATGTCCATCGCGACATACTGGGCGTAGCGGCTTTTTGCGCCGTGCTCCAGCACGACCGCGATCGCGATCTCGGGTTTTTCATAGGGCGCAAAGCACACGAACGTGACATGATCCGAACCCGCGTTCTCGGCGGTACCGGTCTTGCCGGCGTATTCCATCGGATACTTGCCCGCGGTGTCCATCGCCGTACCGGAGATCAGCACCTCGCGCATGGATCGCTTAACCTTGTTGATATTGGATTTTGAAGCTCCCGCGTCCGCGACGACCTCGGGTTTTTCGGGATCATTATAGAGGACGGTTTCGTCCTGCTCATAGTTGACGATCTTTCTGACGAGGTGGGTCTTGTAGCGCACGCCGTTGTTGGCGATGGTCGCGACGTAGGTCGCGAGCTGGACCGGCGTGAAGGTGTTATCGCTCTGACCGATTGCCGCCTGGACGGTGTTGCCCTCATACCAGGTCGTTGAATCTCTGCCTGCGAGGAAGCCCGCGTCCTCATTGACCTCGAGACCCGTCTTGACGCCCAGTCCCAGCTTCTCGGCATAGAGGTACATGGTCGTGATACCGATGCGCCTGCCGACCTCGGCGAAGTAGTAGTTGCATGAATGCGCCATCGCGTCGGTCATGTCGATCTCGCCGTGCTTGTGCAGACAGTTGACGATGCCGTCCTTGTAATAGTCATAGGTTCCGGTACAGTTGATGATCGTGTCCTCGGTGATGATGCCCTCCTGCAGCGCCGCGAGCGCGGTACACGGCTTGAAGGACGAACCGGGAGCGAAGGCGCCGTTGAAGGCGCGGTTGAACATGGGGACGGTATCGTCGGTGAACAGGTATTCCGAGTAATCGGGGTCGTAGTATTTTGAAAGATCATAGTTGGGAGCGGACGCCGCCGCGATGACGGAGAAGTCGCGCAAATCCAGCATGACAGCCGCGCCCGCGATGCAATCCTCGCCCAGGAGCGACTGCTGCTTCGCGTTGGTGGCTTTCGCCTCCCTGACCGCCTGCTCGCCTGCCAGACGCGCACCCTTTACGTTCGCCGCGAGCGAGTAGTTGGTCACCGCCTGGATATTGGAGTCGATGGTCAGGTATACGGTGTCGCCGGGCTTCGCCTTGACGGTTTCTTTCTCGCTGACGATGTTGCCGTCGGCGTCCTTGGTGATGGTTTTCTCACCCGCTTCGCCGCGCAGATAATCTTCCAGCCCCGCCTCGATGCCGAACTTGCCGACGGTATCGTTCAGCTCATAGCCGTCGTCCTTGAGTTCTTCATATTCTTCCTCGCTGAGCGCGCCGACCACGCCGAGGATGTGCGGGATGATCGTGCCGTTTTTGATCACGCGCTCGTTGGTGGTGCGGATCTCGACGGCAGGCTCGGTCTGGGTGCGCTCCGAAACGACCGCGACCACATCGCTGTCGACCTCGTTCGCAAAGACGTATACCTGCTGATAGGAGAAGCCGCGCTTCTCCATGTTATAGCGGACCGAAACGACCGACCGTCTGAGGAACGGGTCGTTGATGTTGTTGATATCATAGCGCTCGGCGAGACCGTCGATGATCTCCTGTGCCGAGAGTCCCTCGCGGTTCAGCATCGCCTCGGACTCGATGTATTCCACGTCGCCCGCGCTGCCCTCGTCAAGCACATACTGCTCGCCGCTGACAGAGATCGGCAGCTCGTCGATGTACTCGGCGCCGCATTCGCGCATGATGGCGATGAGGCTGACGATGACGTCGTTGATCCGATTGTCGCTTAGGTAGATGCGGTTGATGACGATCTGGTAGGAGGTCTCGTTGACCGCCAGCGGTTTTCCGTTGACGTCATAGATCTCGCCGCGCGTCGCCTGAGAGGTGACGGTGTAGGAGGTCGAGGCGACGGATAGCTTCTTGTATTCCTCGCCGTGGACGATCTGCCAGTCAAAGAGCCTGACCGCGAAGAGCGCAAAGATCACCACCACCAGGATCAGACACAAAAGCGCCCGGGGGGTGATCCGGTCGCGCTTCTCGGTTTTTTTCTTCCGATTATCGTTGATCCCGTTGATGGTCGAGCGGCTGTTGATCGCGCTGATCTTGTCGAAGGACGAATCCCCGTCGTCGGGCGTGTTCACGACGTTCTTGCTTTTCGCCTTGCTGATCAGGCTGTCAACGATATGATCCTGCCGCTTGATATTCTTTTTTCGTTCTTTCTTGAAGTTTTTCATAGATATACCTTAGGCTCCCTTTTCCAAGGGAGCTGTCGCCAAAGGCGACTGAGGGTTAAAAATTGTCCGAATGAATTGAGTAACCATATCCGTTATCCATTAATCTATTCACTGTTCCCCAGCAAATGATAAATCAGCCGGTTTAAGAAGTAAAACGGTATCGAGAGGATGTAGGTCTGAATCATTCTCGATAACAGGTGATTTTGAAAATAGGTCCAATAGCCCTCGACGCCGCCCCAGATGAACCGCACGAGGAAATACAGCATGAACAGTCCGCCGACGGCAACCAGCGCGTACAGCAGAAAGTTCGGAAAGGTCGCCACAACGAGGTTGTTGGCGGCATAGCCGACGATAAAGCAAACGATCGTCAGCCCGATGGTGAACACTCCGATGCTGTTCGAGTAGCCGAGGTCGATCAGCGCGCCGCAGATCGCACCGATGATCATCGCGGGGATCTCACGTTCAAAAATCGCCGCTGTCAGTGCAACGCATAACAGCAGCGTAGGTTTCGCGCCGAAGATCTCGGGCAGCAGATTCGGGATCGAGCCGAGAACGTACATCACGATGATCTCCAGCGCATAGGCTAAGTAGCGGAAAAATCCGGTCGCTTTCTCACTCATCCTGTGTTCTCCTCAGTATCTCGCCCTGACCGTCAAAGTCGGTGATGACCGCGACGTCGACGATCCTGCGGATATCGTCATAGGGCTTGATCACCGCATAGTAGGAGGTGTCATAGGTATCGTAGCTGATATCCTTGACCTCGCCGATAACAAGGTTTTTCGGATAGATGCCGCTTGCGCCGGTGGTCGTGATGATATCGCCCTCGGCGACCTTATGCTCGGATTTGAGCTTCGCGAACATGGTGAGATTCTTGTCGGCAAGCTCCGTCGAACCCTTGATAATGCCTGTATCCTTGGTCGCTTTGTCCGTCGCGCCGATACCGGTCTGGGGCGAGAGGATGGTCATGACCTTCGCGGTGTTCGCGTCAGCCTCGGCGATATAGCCGATCAGACCGTTCTGACCCATGACGGGGTCGTTCACGCTGATGTCGGAGGAGGTACCCTTGTCGATGGTGAAGGAATAGAACTCGTCGTTGCTGTCGCGGCGAAGCGCCGTTGCGGGGACGAGGTGATAGTCCTTGTTGTCCTTTTTCAGCTCATAGAATTTCCAGAGCCGCGCGTTCTCCTCTTTGACGTCATAGTAGTCGACCAGCCGCGCACGCAGCTCGCGGTTGGCGTCGGTGAGCGCCTCGTTCTGCTCTTTCAGCTCGTCATAGCTCAGCCCGTCGGTATTCTTCTCCTTCGCGGCGGCAGAGACCTTTGACAGCCCATAGGTCAGCGTGTTCACCGAGGTAGAGATGATGTTGTTCTCCACGTTCCGAGTGAACATACTGAGCATGATCAGCACAAGCAGTACCGATAACAATATTCTGATTTTACCGGATTCCCAAAGTTCCTTCATGCTGACCTCTTTTTTCGTAGGGACGAGCATTGCTCGTCCGAAAACCCTGACGCGATATCCGCTTCATCGCGAAGCACATCTCACATCTTATAGGGGAGGGACTTGCTCCTCCCGTGTCACAAATGGTGATGTTTAGACAGCAAACTCATTACTTCCGACTATTTCTTCTTCTGCGCTCTGAAATTCGGGTCGAGGCGCATGCCTGCTCCGTCAACGACACAGTCGAGCGGTCTCTCCGCGATACGCACCGGCATGCCGGTCTGTTCCTCGACCAGCTTGTCCATGCCTCTGAGCAGCGCGCCGCCGCCGGTGAGCATGATTCCGTTGTCGATGATATCCGCCGACAGCTCGGGCGGGGACTGCTCGAGGGTGTCGAGGATCGCTTCGATGATGGTCATCAGCGGGTCCTTGAGCGCCTCGCGTACCTCCGCGGCGGTGATGCGGATGTTCTTCGGCAGACCGTCGACAAGGTTTCTGCCCTTGACCATGACAGCGCCCTCATTGTCATAGGGGTATGCCGAACCGATATCTATCTTGATGTCCTCGGCGGTTCTCTCGCCGATGAGCATGTTGTATTTCTTCTTGATATAGGTGATGATCGCCTCGTCAAACTTGTCGCCTGCCACGCGCACCGAACAGGATGCGACGATGTCGCCGAGCGACACGATGCCGACCTCGCTGGTACCGCCGCCGATATCGACGACCATGTTGCCTGTCGGCGAATCGACCGGAAGTCCCGCGCCGATCGCCGCCGCCATCGGCTCCTCGATCAGCTCGACGTCCTTGCCGCCTGCCTGACGCGCCGCGTCCTCGACCGCGTTGCGCTCGACCTCGGTGACGCCCGAGGGGATACAGATGATGATGCGCGGACGGCTGAACATGCCGCCCTTGACAACGCTCTTGATAAAGTATTTCAGCATGGTCGCCGTGATCTCAAAGTCAGCGATCACGCCGTCCTTGAGCGGACGGATCGCAACGATTGAGCCGGGTGTACGGCCGATCATCTCCTTCGCCTCACGCCCGACAGCCAGCACCATATCTCGCTTGACGTCGACGGCGACGACGGACGGCTCGCGCATGACGACGCCCTTGCCCTTCATATACACCAATGTATTAGCGGTTCCCAGATCGATACCGATATCCTTAGAAAACATCGCTTACCCCTTTCTGTTTTTGAAAACTCAGGCAATACCCTGTCTACTATTTTAAGTAAATTCCTGTCAAATATGTTAAGACAGTTTGAATTTTAGTTTGTCGGGGACGATGAATGATCATCCCTCGAAAATCAGGTGAGGACGGAGTCCTCCCTTCATTTTTCACTATTCATTCTTCAGTCTTCAGTATTCATTACTTCCCCGTCGACCCGAAGCCGCCGCCGGCACGTTCGGTGTCGGACAACTCGTCGACGACTTCGATTTCCGGCAGCTCGACCGGCGCGATCACCATCTGGGCGATCCGCTCCTGAGGCGCGACGGTATAGGGCTGATCGGTCTGATTGACCAGCCCGACGCACACCTCACCGCGATAATCCGAGTCGACCACACCGACACAGTTCGCGGGAGCGACGCCGTGCTTGATCGCAAGCCCCGACCGCGCATAGATCAACGCGACGAAGTCCGCCGACTCAAGCTCGATCGCGATGCCTGTCGGGATGACGGCGATCTTCTGCGGTTCGATCACGACCGGCGAGTCGATACAGGCGTAAAGATCCATCCCTGCCGAGCCGGGTGTGGCGCGGAAGGGGATCCTCGCGTTATTTCTCAGCTTTTTGATTTTCAGTGTACTCATAGTCACATCCTGCAAAACACGGTGATTTCCTGCAAATTAGTTTTTCGGTCAGTTCTTAAAACGATCACCGAAAAACGGTTAATTGCACAAAAGAAAATACCGGTTTTTTCCTTAAAATAATTCCTTAAAAGATTGTGAAATTTTTAACACCCCGTGTATACAAACCATGGGTGAAACGCTCGAAACTACGATTTTCCCTTAATTTTTCAAGGATTTTTTCCTTGTTATCCACAGAGTTTTCCACAGAAAAGCGGATAATGTTAAAAACTCCCCGATCGGTCGGATAATCCTTTTCCGGCAAAATAATCGGGACGCAATTGAAGATCTCGGTGTAGTTTTCGTTCGTTACCACGCGGAAGCGTTCGTTCTTTCTGTCCTGCAAAAACTGATTATTTTTGCAAGCATCATTCATTCCCGCCGGTGCGTTTCTCGTGATCATCAGCGGAAGATAACCATAGCGGATCACGCCGATTGGGATCGTCTTTCTCATGTTCTTGATCTGTTTTTCGCTCAGCTCGACGGAGATCTCCGCGTCGCTGACGCCGTATTCCGCCGCCCAACGCAGCGTATAGCTGTTCGCGATATTCATGCCGAAGCCCGCGTGCAGCGTAAAGCCGAGCTGCTTTCCCATATACAAGGCGGCGATGTTGTGTCCGAGCAGGTCGGTGACGCCATGCTCATAAAGCGCCTTGAGCGATTCGAATACCTGCGCCTCGTTTCCGAGCATCACGCGCGGGACCTCGACGCCGATACGCCATCCGTCGGCGAGCATGCTGTCGAGCTTCTCGGGATCCTCCGTCAGCCCGTCGAGGGCGACAAAGACGATATGGTCCGCTTTCAGCTCGGCGGGGATCGCCAAATCCCCGGAATACACCCAGTCGACGCTGTCGGGATCGACAGGATCGCCGAGCATTTCTTCTATATTGATATCATTGAACGTGTAGCTGTGCCAAGTCGCGCGCGCCTCGTCGAGCTTCTCGAGCGCATCGCGCCTGAGTGCATTCAGCGCGGCGGCTGACGCAGCGGCTTCGCCGTCCAACTCGGTGATGATCTGTGTAACTTGATAGGGGGTGTTGCCTGTTTTCATCAGACTCTGTCCGGCGCGGTCATCACTCAGCGGCAGATGGATCGCCTTTTCGGCGATATCCGCGCTCTCAGCGATGACCTCATGCTCACCGTCTGACACCGTCAGCGTCATCCTCTCCCCTACCCTGACCTGCAGTCGCAGGGTGATCTCCACCCGCTGTACCTCGTCCTTGTAAGCGGAGCGGATATCCTTTAAAAGCTGATTGTCAGCGGTCACGACGTCGTCCCTGCGGCGATAGCCGAACATATCGACACCGAGCTTTCCGCTGAGATAGCCGTCGGTAAAGCCGGTGCGGGAGAACACCGATCTGAGCTTCTCGGCGGTATCGCGGCTGACAAAGCCGTCATCCCGCGCTTCAACAGCGGCACGGGTCGCGGCGGCGACATACTCGGGACGCTTCATCCGTCCCTCGATCTTCGCGCTGACGACGCCAATCTCCTGCAGTTCTCTGAGATAGTGCAGGCTGCCGTTGTCCTTGAGGCTGAGGGCGTGGTCATTCCCGCCGAAGCGCATCGGCAGTCGGCACGGCTGGGCGCACATGCCGCGATTTGCGGAACGTCCGCCGAGCATCGCCGAAAAGTAGCACTGACCCGACACGCACATGCACAGCGCGCCGTGGACGAATACCTCCAGCTCCACCTCGGGACAGGTTCTGCGGATCTCTCTGATCTCGTCAAGCGACATCTCGCGCGACACCACCACCCGCTTGAAGCCCAGCTCATACAGCGCCTTCGCGCCGTAGGGCGTATGCACCGTCATCTGGGTCGAAGCATGGAGGGGCAGATCGGGGATCGCCTTTTTGATCAGCGACACCAGCCCCATATCCTGGATGATGATCGCGTCGATATCCGCCAAGGCGGCGGATCCGGCGAGATCAAGCGCACGCTGCATCTCGTCGTCGAAGATCAGGGTGTTCAGCGCAAGATACGCCTTCACACCCCGCTGATGACAGTACCGCACACATTCGCGCAGCTCGTCATCGTCAAAGTTATGCGCGCTCGCACGCGCCGAGAAGAGCTTCGCTCCGATATAGACCGCGTCCGCGCCGCTTCTGACGGCGGCGATCACGCTGTCCATACCTCCTGCCGGCGAAAGAATCTCGATCTTATTCCGATTCGATGCCGGTAACAAACCTTCAGTACTCATCTTCAAAGAGCGAATACTGTCTCTGCTGGGTATAGCCCTTCTCCTCGTTTTTCTTCATGAATTGCTGTTTATAGGGATTGTCATGATTGTGTTCATGACGATTCTTCTTTTCCTTGCGGGGAGCGGGCTTGACGACCTCCTCCTCCTGCGGCTCAAAGAACAGATCATCCTCCGCGGTGATCTTCTCCTGTGCGGGAACCTGAGGCGCGGGAGTATTCTCCACATGCACCAGCTCCATTTGTTCCTTCAAGGCGCGGATCTGCGCTTTCAGCGCTTCTTTCTCCTTTTCGTCGGCAGCCTTGGTGTTCTGTGCGTCGGCGAGGGATGCGCTGTGCAGGTTTTGATTCTCTCTGAGAGCGGCGATCTCACGTTTGAGCTGATCGTTCTCGGCTCTGAGCGCGGTATTTTCCTCACTCAGCTTTGAGATCTGGGTCAAATAATCCTTGATCTGCTCCTTGATCTCGTTCAGCGCGCGCTTGTCCTGCTCGTTATCGTCCGCAAAATCGAGAGCGGTCAGCACCGCTGCGCGTTCGCGGGTCATATTCTGGCTGATAGCGAGTGAGCTGATCCTCGCGTCGATCTTCGCGGCGATGTCGATGACGTATTTTTCTTCCTCGTCGGTGAGAATGTTGAAACGCTGTCCCGCGACAAAAATCGAAACTCTTCTTTTCTCCATATTCATACCTCATTATATTGTAGGGGAGGGGCTTGAGGTGCTGTCCAAATCTTCGATTTGGTATACAGCACCCATGCAACAGCGCTCCGAGAACAAAGTGATCGGCTCAGCGCCACTGCTGCTCCTCCCGTTCGCAAAGCGACCGTAGTACAGTGGTCAGTGATTAGCAGAGGCGGCATTTATGACGTACCGCATAGGAATCAGGTGAGGACGGAGTCCTCCCATCATTTTTCGTTTTCCATTGTCAACTGTCAATTGAATTCATATTCCCGATAATCGTTCTTTCGGATGACGATATCGCTGCACGGAGCGGTCATCAGCACGGTGGTCTCCTCGTCGACGCTCTTGATATACAGCATATCTCGGTAGACGAGCGTGTCCTCGTCCCCGCTGAGCAGATCGTCGAACAGCTTCATGAGAAAGACGCGGTCACTTTCCGTATACCCGCCGGCACACTGTGCGATCGCGGCGTTCAGCTTCAGGAACCGTTCGCGATAAAGGACGGTATCCAGTCGTTTTGTCGCACACCCGCAGCCGAGATTCATCACCTTTTTGCTGTCATCCTCAACGGCGGCGGTGTAGGTGATGCCTTTTTGGGTCTTGCAGTAGGAGGTGTAGGCGACGCCGTTGTCGTCGATCAGACCCGAGGAAAGGGTCTGCCATTGGACCTTGTCATAATCTGCGCTGTAGTCAGCGAGCGCTTCGGAGAGCTTTTTGTCGATACTCTTCATGTTGAAGCTGTACCGCGCGCCGAAGCTGTTGTCCGACTTCTCGACGGTGGTATCCTCGGGGATCGCCGCGTTTTGCCGACCGCCCTGACAGCCGCACAGTATCAGCATCAGAGCGAGCAGCAGCGCCGTGAGCTTTCTTTTATTCATCCGCGTTTTCAGTCTCGGCGGGAGCTTCACCCTCAGCCGATTCGGTCACAGCGGCTTCGGCTTCCTCCGCCTCATCCTCGTGCGGAACGTCGGCGACCGTGACGACCTTGTTGTCGCCCTTGATCTTCATGACGGTGACGCCCTTTGACGGACGCGCACAGACGCGGACGGTACTCGCGAGGATACGGATGATCACGCCGGATTCGGAGATCAGGATCAGGTCGTCGTCCGGTGATACGACCGTCAGCGCGGCGACGTCGCCGTACTTCTCGACATGATAGTTGGTCAGACCCTTACCGCCTCTTGATTGCAGGCGATAGTCGGTCGGAGCGGACAGTCTGCCGTAGCCGGTCTCGGACACGGTCAGGATCAGCTTATCCTCCTCGATGATGCTCATGCCGACGATCTCGTCGCCGTCCTTGAGCTTCATCGCCTTGACGCCGCGGGCAAGTCGACCCATCGGGCGGACGTCGGTTTCCTTGAAGCGGATCGCCATACCCTTCTTGGTAGCGAGGATGACCTCATCGGTACCGCTCGTCATCTTGACCCACGCGAGCTCGTCGCCCTCGTTGAGGTCGAGCGCGATCAGACCGCCCTTGCGCGCGGTATTGTAGGCATTGAGTTCGATGCGCTTGATGATACCCTTGCGGGTGACCATGATCAGATATTTGTCCTCGTCAAAGGCAGGCACCCTGATCATCGAGGTGACCTTTTCATCCTTTTCGCCGTCGAGCGGGAGGAGGTTCGCGATGTGAACGCCCTTGCTCTGGCGGGTGGATTCGGGGATCTCATAGCACTTGAGGCGATAGACGCGACCGGTGCTGGTGAAGAACAGGTTGTAGTCGTGAGAATTCGAGATGAACATCTCGGTCGCGACGTCCTCGTCGCGTCTGGTCATGCCGGCGATACCTCTGCCGCCGCGCTTTTGGAGCTTGTAGGTGTCATGCGGCATACGCTTGATATATCCAAACTTCGTCATGGTGACGACGCAGTCCTCCTGCGGGATGAGGTCCTCGATGTCTACCTCGCCGGATACGGCACAGATCTCGGTACGTCTGGGATCTGCATATTTGTTGCGGATCTCAAGAGCCTCTTCTTTGACGATGGAAAGGCGCTTTGCCTCGCTCTCGAGGATCTCGTTGTATTCTTTGATTTTTTCGCCGAGGGCAGCGATCTCGTCCTCGATCTTATTGCGCTCCATGTTGGTCAGCTGACCGAGACGCATGGAAACGATCGCCTGAGCCTGGGCGTCGTCCAGTCCGAAGCGCTCACACAGCGCGAGCTTCGCCGCCGCCTGATCCTTGGACTTTCTGATCAGTTCGATAACCTCGTCGATGAAGTCGATCGCGATCTTCAAGCCCTCTAAGATGTGCATTCTTTCCTTCGCCTTTTTGAGGTCGAAGATGGTTCTGCGCTCGATGACCTGCGCCTGATGCTCTATGTAGCACTGCAGCATCTCCTTGAGGGTCAGGATCTTCGGCTCGCCGTTGACGATGGACAGCATGATCGCGCCGAAGGTGGTCTGCAGCTGGGTCATCATGAACAGGTGGTTCAGCACGACCTGAGGGGACGCCTCGCGCTTGATGTCGATCTCGATGTGCATGCCGTTTCTGTCGGAGTGGTCCTCGATGTTCGAGATACCCTCGAGGCGTTTTTCCTTGACAAGATTCGCGATATTTTCGATCAGGCGCGCCTTATTTACGCCGTAAGGGATCTCCGATACGACGATCTTGAAGCGGCCGTTCTTGGTTTCAACGATCTCGGTCTTTGCGCGGACAACGATCTTGCCGCGACCGGTCGCATAAGCGGCGCGGATGCCGGAGCGACCCATGATCATGCCTCCGGTCGGGAAATCCGGACCCGGCATACATTCCATAATGTCGGCGATCTCGGCGTCGGGGTTGTCGATCAATAGACACATCGCGTCGATGGTCTCGCCGAGATTGTGCGGCGGGATGTTGGTCGCCATACCGACCGCGATACCGTTCGAGCCGTTGACGAGCAGGTTCGGGAAGCGTGACGGCAGAACCGTCGGTTCCTCGAGGACGTCGTCGAAGGTGGGCATGAAATCGACGGTCTCCTTGTCGATATCCGCGAGCATCTCGGCGGCGATCTTGCTCATTCTCGACTCGGTGTAACGATAAGCCGCAGGCGGGTCGCCGTCGACGGAACCGAAGTTGCCGTGACCGTCGACCAGCATGTAACGCATCGAGAAGTCCTGAGCCAGTCTTACCATCGCGTCATAGACGGAGGCGTCGCCGTGGGGGTGATACTTACCCAGCACTTCACCGACGGTGTAAGCGCACTTTCTGTGGGGCTTCGAGGCGGTGATGCCGTTCTCATACATACAGTAGAGGATACGTCTGTGAACGGGCTTGAGACCGTCCCTGACGTCGGGCAGCGCACGCGCGACGATGACGCTCATCGAATAGTCGAGGAACGACTTGCGCATCTCGCGGTTGATATCGACGTTGATGATCTTGCCGGAGCTAAACTGAGTATGCTCCATCATGTCCTCATATGCCGCCTCAAAATCCTCGCCGTTATCTATATTTTCATTGATATTCTTGTTCTCGTTATCCAAAATTACACCTCATTATACAGTGGTTTAGGCTCCCTTTGGTAAAGGGAGCTGTCACCCATCGGGTGACTGAGGGATTGCAGTATCGGGTGCGGGTGTCCCGCCATTCATTCCTAACTCCTGATTCCTAACTCCAAATGATTACACATCCAGATTCTGTACATACTTCGCGTTCATCTCGATGAACTCGCGTCGGGGCTCTACCTGATCGCCCATGAGGATCGAGAAGGTCTCGTCAGCCTCCTGTGCGTCACTGAGCTCGACTCTCAGCATGGTTCTGGTCTCGGGATTCATGGTGGTCTCCCAGAGCTGTTCGGGGTCCATCTCACCTAAGCCCTTGTATCGCTGGATGGTCGTCTTTCCCTCGATGGAGGCGAGGATCTCGTCGCGCTCCTGATCGGTGTAGGCATAGCGGTGATTATCCTTGCCCTTAGAGATCCTGTAGAGCGGCGGCTGTGCAATATACACATGACCCTCCTCGATCAGCGGGCGCATATAACGGAAGAAGAAGGTCAGCAGCAGCGTTCTGATGTGAGAGCCGTCGACGTCCGCATCCGCCATGATGATAATCTTGTCATAGCGGAGCTTCTCGGTGTCGAAATCTTCGCCGATACCCGCGCCGAGCGCCGTGATGACCGGCGTCAGCTTATCGTTGCCGTATACCTTGTCGAGTCTTGCTTTCTCGACGTTGAGCATCTTGCCCCACAGCGGCAGGATCGCCTGGAACTTTCTGTCGCGACCCTGTTTCGCGGAACCGCCCGCGGAATCACCCTCGACGATGTAGATCTCGGTCTCGGAGCGATCCTTAGACTGACAGTCGGCGAGCTTTCCGGGCAGCGACGCGGATTCAAGACCCGTTTTTCTTCTGACGTTCTCGCGCGCCTTGCGGGCGGCTTCACGCGCCTTTGCGGAGGCGAGCGCTTTCTCAAGGATCGCGGACGCCGACGCGGGATTCTCCTCGAGAAACTCGCTGAGCTTGTCCGTGATCAGCTTCGATACCATCGAGCGGACGATGGTGTTGCCGAGCTTTGCTTTGGTCTGACCCTCGAACTGCGCCTCGGTGATCTTGACCGAGATGATCGCCGTCAGACCCTCTTTATAGTCCTCAAATTCGAGCTTTAAGTCCTTGTCCTTTTCCTTGATCTTGTTGAACTTGGTCGCGTAGTTGTTCATCACGCGCGGCAGCGCCCTGCGGAAGCCTTCCTCGTGGGTACCGCCGTCGGTGGTGTGGATGTTGTTGGCAAAGGAACGGATGTCGTTATTATAGCTGTCATTGTACTGCATGGCGATCTCCACCTCACAGGTGTTCTCCAGATTCGCCGTTCTCAGGTAAATGACCTCATCGTGGATGGGCGTATAGCCCTTCTTTTTATGTATGTAATTGACGAATTCGCGGATACCTCCCTCAAAGAAGAAGGTCTTGTCGATGATATGCTCGGGATCGCGCTCGTCCTTTAATTCGATGTTGACGCCCGCGTTCAGGAACGCCTGTTCTCTGAGACGGCGCGCGAGGGTATTGTAGTCATAAACGTCGGTATCCTTGAAGATCTCCTTGTCCGCCTTGAAGCGAACCTCGGTACCTCTCTTGGTAGACTGACCGATGATTTCCAGATCAGTCATGATCTTGCCGCGCTCATAACGTTGATAGTAGATGTTCTGACCGTCACAGACGCGCACCTCGAGCCACTCGGAAAGCGCATTGACAACCGAAGCGCCGACGCCGTGCAGACCGCCGGAGACCTTGTAGCCGCCGCCGCCGAATTTACCGCCTGCGTGCAGTACGGTGAAAACGACCGTAACAGCCGGCAGACCCATCTTCGAATTGATGCCGACCGGAATGCCTCGACCGTCATCCTTGACGCGGATGATCTCGCCGGGCAGGATGCTGACGTCGATCTTGTCACAATAGCCTGCGAGCGCCTCGTCGATGGAGTTGTCGACGATCTCATAGACCAGATGATGCAGACCGCGTTCACCGGTCGAGCCGATATACATGCCGGGACGCTTTCTGACGGCTTCGAGACCCTCAAGTACCTGAATCTCATCTGCGCCGTACTCGCCCTCGACCTTGGTCATCTTCTCGTCGTCCTCGATGTCAACGGTCTGGATATTCGCCGTATCGTCGAGATTATCTTCGCCCTCGATGGGCGTATCTGCTCTTTTCAACAATTCTTCGACGGCTTCTTCAACCTTCATTACTTTTTCTTCTTTGTTCTCCAACCTTAAGACCTCCGTTTTCTTCCTTTCCTCACGCAGTCGTTGCAAGAGGCTTCCGCCTGGCGGCGATTCCGCAAACAGAATATCAATAATAATAGTTTTTATTTTTATCTATCTTTTTAAATTTTATAAAGAACGGCAGCAGTACAAAAAACAGTGCTATATACAGGAATGTGATAACAAATAACCATCCAAATTGTAATTCTGTCATGATCGAAAGCATAAACAGAAGCGTTCCCACGTTTATAACGAATATCAATAAAACCAATACCAATCCTTGTGGAAAACTCTGCGCCCTGAATTTTTTTTGACAGTGATAACAGGTATGATTATGTGCTTTGTTATGATCCATTGTTTTGTAAGAGTTTTTTATATTCTCTTCCAATATCTTGCGTACGTCCTTATAGCGATAGACCGTCCCGCAATGCGGGCATACCGGCAGCTTAAACATCGTTTTCGATCTCCGATAGAAGCTCGTTTACCGCCGCTTCGTCCTGTTCGAGCGAGCCGATCTCAGCCGACTGCACGAGCTTTTCTTCCTCAATCTTCGGGATATCCTTGAGATTGCTGACGGGCATCGTATCGCCGATATTCTTGTTGCTCGAGATATTCTCGAACTTATCGAAGCTCTTGGTGCCGCCGTCGGTCTCACCGACGACCTTGCGCTCTTCCTTGATCGCGTTGAAGATATCGGAGTTGATCGCGGGCTTGTAGTCATCGTCGCCGAGGATCACATCGTCCACAAAGGTGGGCACGACCTTGGCGTTCTGCGCCATCGTCGGATCGGGATCCTGTGCGCTGTCTACCATATCGGTGTCATACAGCGAATCCTGGAACTTCATCTTCGGCCGCAGTCGGATGAACAGCGGCGAGAACAGATAGAAGATAAAGAAAGGGATCACCGCGTACAGGATGAACCACAGGTTTTCCCTGTCGGTAAAGAAGGTGTAATAACCCATGATCGCAAGCGACATCAAGAGAACGAAGATGAAGAAGAACCAGATGGTTTTCTTGACGTGGATATTCGATACCTTCTTGCATTTTTTACAGAAGTGTTCGCCTCTCCTGCGAATCAAAAACGCTTTGAAATAAGAAATTTTCTTTCCGCAGTACGGACATTTTGTCGGACTCATAGTTTCAACTCCGTTTGTTTGTAGGGGAGGGGCTTTGAGGTGCTGTCCAAATCTTCGATTTGGTATACAGCACCCATGCAACAGCGCTCCGAGAACAAAGTGATCGGCTTAGCGCCACTGCTGCTCCTCCCAAAAAAATTTTTAATCATTATCCATTCTTTTTAAGAGGGTCGCCGCGTTCAGCGGTGACAGGTACACGGAATATTCTCCGTCAAAGTCATAGAGAATATACGACTTCGGCAGCTCGAAGCTGACGCTGACGACTCTGTTTTCCTGTTCGCATACCTTGAGAAAATCTCTGGTATGCTTTGACACCGTGCTGGTGTCCATATCAAAGATACCGACGATGTTTTTGATCTCGATCGAGGTATCCTTACCCAAATGTAAATATTTCATCTGACTACCTTTTAGGCTCCCTGTGGTAAAGGGAGCTGTTGCCAAACGGCAACTGAGGGATTGCATAATTGTTTGACCGTAGGGAGTATCCTTATTACATTACTACTCCGTTTTCTATATAAAAGACCTTGCCGTTTTTCAGCTGTTCCTTGTTGCTTTCCTCACAGCAGGTGACAAAAACCTGATAATCCTCGACCTTGTTCAACAAAAAATCCTGACGGCTGTTGTCAAGCTCCGAAAGCACATCGTCGAGCAGGATGATCGGTCTTTCCTCATTTTTTTCATAGAGCAGCTGTGCTTCGCTCAGCTTCATCGACAACACCGCCGAACGCTGCTGACCCTGAGAGCCGAACCGCCTGACCGAGATATCGTTGATTTTGAAATCGAGGTCGTCCCTGTGAGGCCCGACCGAGGTATAGCCGGTATAAAAATCCTCGCGCTGTGCATTCTGAAAAGCCTCTCTCAGCTTTTCCCTGAGCATATCGAGGTCGTCGTTTTCATCCGTGCCGGAAGTCGACTGATAGCTGATGTCGAGCGTTTCCTTATCCGCGGAGATTCCCTGATGAAATACCCTCGCCGGTTCTCTGAGCTTTTTCAGATAATCATAGCGCTCCTTCATGATCTGTGCGCCGACGACCGTCAGCGAATCATCCCAGATCGCCAAGGTATCCTTCAGCTCGCTGTGCTTTTTGATATCCTTCAAAAGCGCGTTTCGCTGATTGATGATCTGCTGGTATTTCGACAG
>JAFSRK010000236.1 GCA_017446165.1 Ruminococcus sp. | reverse complement strand
TATTTTCCCTCAGTGGTATTTTCATTGACCCCCGGACCGTCGAGAGGAACCGAAACGAGCGTATCGATCGACAGATCGTAGTGTTCCGCGATCTCACGACATTTTTGCAGATCGGGCGTGCTCTCGCCGCTCTCCCACTTGGCGACGCTCTGCCGCGATACGCCGAAGCGTTCGGCAAACTCCTCCTGACTGAGGTTTTCACTTTTTCTGAGAAAACGGATGTTCAGAGCGATCAACGATCTTTCCTCCTTACTCTTTCAACGTACAAAAAGTATTCCATCTGATCGACCGGCACGGCTGATTAACAGCACCGTTATACTGCGCCTATCGGATGCTTATCGACTTAGCAAAGGCTTCAAATACTGTCCCGTAAAGGACTCTTCGCACGCGGCGACCTCTTCGGGAGTACCCTCGGCGACCACGGTTCCGCCCATGTCGCCGCCCTCGGGACCGAGGTCGATGATGTGATCGGCGGTTTTGATCAGCTCGAGGTTATGCTCGATGACGATGACGGTGTTGCCCGAGTCGACCAGCTTCTGGAGAACATCCACCAGTCGATGGACGTCGGCGATATGCAGACCCGTCGTCGGCTCGTCGAGGATGTAAACCGTTCTGCCTGTCGGACGCTTCGACAGCTCCGTGCTGAGCTTCACGCGCTGTGCTTCACCGCCCGAAAGGGTGGTGGCAGGCTGACCGATCTTGATATACCCGAGACCGACGTCGTAGAGCGTCCTGAGCTTTCGCTCGATCTTCGGGATGTTCTTGAAGAACTCCAGTCCCTCCTCGACGGTCATCTCCAGCACATCGTGGATCGACTTGCCCTTGTACTTGACCTCGAGGGTCTCGCGGTTGTAGCGCTTGCCCTTGCAGACCTCGCAGGGGACGTAGATATCAGGCAGAAAATGCATCTCGATCTTGATGATGCCGTCACCCTGACAGGCTTCACACCGACCGCCCTTGACGTTGAAGGAATAGCGCGAGGAATTGAAGCCGCGCATCTTGCTCTCGGTGGTGGAGGCAAAAAGGTTGCGGATATCGGTGAATACACCGGTGTAGGTCGCGGGATTCGAGCGCGGTGTGCGTCCGATGGGACTCTGGTCGATGTTGATGACCTTGTCGAGAACGTCGACGCCCTCGATCCGCTTGAACCTGCCGGGGGTACACTTCGCGCGGTTCAGCTCGCGGGCGAGGTGCTTGTACAATATCTCGTTGATCAGGGAGGATTTGCCCGAGCCGGACACGCCGGTGACGCAAACAAATTTCCCTAAAGGAATATTAACATTGATGTTTTTCAGATTATTCTGCTCGGCGCCGACGATCCTGAGCGATTTGCCGTTGCCCTCTCTGCGCTTTTCGGGCAGAGGGATGACGCGCTCGCCGCTGAGATACTGACCCGTGATCGAGCCTTTGCAGTTGATGATATCCTGCGCGGTGCCGGTGGCGACGATCTCGCCGCCGTGAACGCCCGCTCCGGGTCCGATATCGACAATGTAGTCCGCGGCGCGCATGGTGTCCTCGTCATGCTCGACGACGATGACGGTGTTGCCGATGTCGCGCAGCTGTTTGAGGGTCGCGAGCAGCTTGTCGTTGTCGCGCTGGTGCAGTCCGATGGACGGCTCGTCGAGGATGTACAGCACGCCCATCAGGGACGAACCGATCTGGGTCGCCAAGCGGATGCGCTGGCTCTCGCCGCCCGACAGGGTCGCGGAGGATCGCGACAGGGTCAGATAGCCCAGTCCGACGGATTTGAGGAAGTTCAGGCGCGATCTGATCTCATTCAGGATCTCGCCGGCGATCATGCGCTCGCGCTCAGACAGCTCCATGCTGTCGATGAAATCGAGGATGCCGACGACGGATTTGTCGCACAGGTCGGCGATATTCAGCCCGCCGACGGTCACGCCCAGCGACACGGCGCTGAGTCGTTTGCCGCCGCATTCGTCACAGGGGATCTCGGTCATGAAGCTCTGGATCTCTTCCTTGATCCACTGGGAGCCGGTCTCGCGGAAGCGGCGCTCGAGGTTCGGGATGATGCCTTCGAACTCGCGCTCGAACTCGCTGTGATGGAACGGTGTGCGGCGGATGAGGTGGAGCTTCTCGCCGCCGGTGCCGTAGAGGATCTTATCGACAACCTCCTCGGGCAGATCCTTGATCGGCGTGAAATAGTCGAAGCCGTAGCGCTCGGACAGACCGTCCATATACATCTGTGCGATGGTGTTGCCCTCCATCGCCCAGCCGGAGCCTTTGATCGCTCCCTGAGAAATGGTTTTGGTGTCGTCGGGGATGATCAGCTTCGGATCAACGCGCAGGAACACGCCCAGACCCGTACACTTCGGACACGCGCCGAAGGGATTGTTGAACGAGAACATGCGCGGGGACAGCTCGTTGATGCTGATGCCGTGGTCGGGACAGGCGTAGTTCTGGGAATAGAGGATGTCCTCTCCGTCGATCACGCTGATCAGCACCAAGCCGTCGGCGAGCTTCGACGCGGTCTCGAGGCTGTCGGACAGACGCGAGCGGATGGATTCCTTGATCACAAGGCGGTCGACGACGATCTCGACGCTGTGCTTCTTGTTTTTCTCGAGCTTGATCTCTTCGGAAAGATCGTACATGATGCCGTCGACGCGCACGCGGGCAAAGCCGCTTTTGCGGGCTGATTCAAAGACGCCCTTATGCTCGCCCTTCTTTCCGCGGATCATGGGCGCGAGGACTTGAATCTTCGTGCCTTCCTCCATCGACAGAACGCTGTCGGCGATCTGGTCGACAGTCTGTTGGGTGATCTCACGACCGCACTTCGGACAATGCGGAACGCCGATGCGCGCGTAGAGCAGACGGAAGTAGTCGTAGATCTCGGTCACGGTGCCGACTGTGGAACGCGGGTTCTTCGAGGTGGTTTTCTGGTCGATAGAGATCGCGGGCGACAGTCCGTCGATGGAATCCACCTCGGGCTTTTTCATCTGTCCGAGGAACATGCGCGCATAGGACGAGAGGCTCTCGACATAGCGGCGCTGACCCTCGGCGTAGATCGTGTCAAACGCGAGGGAGGATTTTCCCGAGCCGGAGAGTCCGGTCAAAACGACCAGCTTGTCGCGCGGGATCTCCAGATCCACATTTTTGAGGTTGTGCTTTTTCGCACCTTTGATAACGATTTTATCTTGCATACTGTATCACCCATTGTAGGGGCGGGTCAAGACCCGCCCCTACATCGCTGTTATGATTCTTCTGTAACTTCTGTTGTATCTTCCTCGTCGACCTCTTCGACAGGCTCGACGTAGGTGCCGTTCATCACCTGCTCGAAGGCTTCGCCGGACATCTTCTCGTGCTTCATCAGATATGCCGCCACCTCATGGAGCTTGGGCATATAAGCGTTGAGAATCTCCTCGGTCTTCTTGTAGGCTTCGGCGATGATGCGATGGATCTCCGAATCGATCTTCGACGCGGTCTCCTCGCTGTAGTTCTTGGTATGACCCATATCTCTGCCGATGAATACCTCGTTGGAGCCGGAGGTGTAGTTGATCGGGCCGAGGGTATCGGACATGCCGTACTTGACGACCATGTTGGTCGCGGTCTTGGTCGCTTTTTCGATATCGTTGGACGCGCCGGTGGAGATGTCGCCCATGACGAGCGCCTCGGCGACACGACCGCCGAGATCGACGACGATCTCTTCCTCCATCTCACGCTTTGAGCTGTAGCTCTTGTCCTCGGTGGGCAGCGGCATGGTATAGCCGCCCGCCATACCGCGCGGGATGATGGAGATCTGGTGGACGGGATCCTGGGTCTCGCAGACATGGAAGCAGATCGCGTGACCCGCCTCGTGGTAGGCGGTGAGCTTCTTCTCGTGATCGCTCATAACCTTCGACTTCTTCTCGGTACCGACGACGACCTTGATCGCGGCTTCCTCGATCTCGGTCTGGGTGATCGCCTTCTTGTCCTTGCGAGCTGCGAGCAGCGCCGCCTCGTTCAAGAGGTTCTCGAGATCGGCGCCGGTGAAGCCGGCGGTCTGCTTCGCGACGTTGCGGAGCTTGACGTCCGGGGAAAGCGGCTTCTCGCGGGAATGGACCTTGAGGATCGCCTCACGACCGTTGATATCGGGATAGCCGACCATGACCTGACGGTCGAATCGACCGGGTCGAAGCAGCGCGGGGTCGAGGATGTCGGGACGGTTGGTCGCGGCGATCATGATGACGCCGACGTTCGCGCCGAAGCCGTCCATCTCAACCAGCAGTTGGTTCAGGGTCTGCTCGCGCTCATCGTGACCGCCGCCGAGTCCGGCGCCTCTCTGGCGACCGACCGCGTCGATCTCGTCGATGAACACAATGCAGGGTGAATTCTTCTTAGCAGTGTCGAACAGATCGCGTACACGCGACGCACCGACACCGACGAACATCTCTACGAAATCGGAACCCGAGATCGAGAAGAACGGAACGTCCGCCTCGCCCGCGACAGCCTTGGCAAGCAGGGTTTTACCGGTTCCGGGAGGTCCGACGAGCAGAACGCCCTTCGGGATTCGCGCACCGAGGGTGTTGAACTTCTTCGGGTTCTTGAGGAACTCGACGATCTCCTCAAGCTCCTCCTTCTCTTCATCCGCGCCCGCGACGTCCGCGAAGGTGGTTTTCTTCTTCTCGTCCGCCTGATTCTTGAACTTCGCCTTGCCGAAATTCATCTCTCGGCCGCCGATGCCGCCGCCCATTTTGCGCATGACAAAGAACCAGAACGCGATCAGCGCAACGACCAACAGCACCGTGGGGATCATCTCCAGCCAGAAGCTGTTGTCGGCAGTCGGGATCAGGTTGAAGACGATCTTGTCCTTGTCTGACTTCGCCTTCTCGTTATGCTCCTTGATATAATCCCACACATCGTCACGGAAGGTCTGCCAATCCATGATCTTGTGATTGATGACCGTGTTGTCGTTCAGGGTCAGCTTGATCTTTGCCGACGAGCTGTTGCGTTCGACCTCAAAGGTCTTGACCTTGTCGTCCGCGAAGTACTGCACGACCTCGGAATAGGTGTGGGTGTCCTTCGGGGTCTGGGAAAGCACCAGCGTCATCACAAGGATGATGACGATCGGGATTCCCAGGTAGAGCAGAAGGCTCTTGACCCTGCTCGAGTTTCCGTTATTGTTGTTCAAATCAACTCACTCCTTCGTTAGTGAAGCATTTGTTCAGCAGCATATACCTTCAATCGGGTGCGGGCTGCGCCCGCCCTCAACTGTTCACTGTTCACTCTTCACTGTTCATTGAATCAATCCCGCAGGATTTATTCGTATATCTCCGGCTTCAACACGCCTATGTACGGCAGGTTGCGGTAATATTCCTGATAATCGAGGCCGTAGCCGACCACGAACTCATCGGGAACATCAAAGCCGATATAATCCACATCGATCTCGACCTCGCGGCGAGAGGGCTTGTTGAGCAGGGTGCAGATGCGCACGCTCTTCGCGTTCTTCGCGGAGAAATAGCGCTTGATAAAGCTCAGGGTGTTTCCGCTGTCGATGATGTCCTCTACGATGACGACGTTCTTGTCATCTATAGGTTCTGACAAATCCTTGATGATATTCACACGGCCGGTGCTTTTTGTACCGTTGCCGTAGCTGGATACGCACATGAAATCGATCGTACACATCAGATCGATATTCTTAAGTAGGTCAGCCATGAACTGCACGCTGCCCTTGAGCAATCCGACGAAGATGACCTCCTGACCGGCATAGTCGGCGTTGATACGATCGCCGAGTCGCTTGGCGGCGGCTTTGATCTCTTCTTCGCTGAACAGTATCTTTTCCAGATCCTTATGCATGATGTTCCCCCTCATAATTGTTTTCCGCATTACAGGAATCAGGTGAGGACGGAGTCCTCCCGCAATTGTCAACTGTCAATTCTCCGTTGTCAATTGACAGCTTTCCCATGTATAGTAATTCTTTGTCGGCGCCGAGGTCGACCCTCACCGCACTGCCGATTCCCTCGATCCACAGAACCGTCGAACCGCTCGCGACGAGTCGGATACCGTCGCGATCCTCGCGGGGGATCTTCAGCTCGTTGAACAGCTTTTTGAGCGATTTCGTCACGCCGCGTCGGCTGTCGGAGAAGGAATCCCCCGCCGTTCGCGCGCGCACTACCGCATCATCCGTGATTATATCACAGGGAATCAGGTTATTTACGAATAAATTGTTAACTTTTTCACGAGGAATCGCTTTTCCGTCGTGCCAGATCGTTCCGTTTTTCACGGTCAGGATCGTCTTGTGCGGATAATCCCGCAACAGGATCGGTTCGGAGGCATTTTCCTCGGGATCATCGGTGATGATCCGCAGGATGCCTTGGGCGCAGACGGCAGTATAGCCGCCGCCCAACTCCACCGCGCCGCCGTCACACATCGCCTGCATGACAAGCTCGGTGTGAACAGCGTCGATCGGCGCGCCGTGCATCCGCATCAGCTGTCGGACAGCATAGCGCCGGATGATCGGCTCGGCTTTTAACAGCTTTTCGCAGGAATAACCGCTGTCGGTTTTACACTCGTTTAATTCTTTTAAAGAATTTTTATTAAAGTATTCATCCGCTTCTCGTGCCAGGTCGGACGTCCGAGCGATGTTGCCGTCGGCGTTATCGTTCAGCTGTCTGAGCAGCGGCATGACCTGCAGACGGATCCTGTTGCGCGTGTATAGCTCCTCAAGGTTGGTGGAGTCGGTCACGAAGCCGAGGTGATTCTCGGCGCAGTAGGCTTCGATCTCGTCGCGTGAACAGCACAGGAGCGGTCGGATGATCCTTCCCCTCTTGACAGGGATGCCGGACAAGCCCGCGAGTCCCGCGCCGCGCACCAGATTCCAGAGAACGGTCTCGGCGTTGTCGTTGCGGTTGTGAGCGGTGGCGATCTTCGCGCCGTATCGCTCGCCGAGTTTCTCGAAGAACGCATAGCGTGTCTCACGCCCGCAAAGCTCGAGGCTCTTGCCGTTCTGTCGCGCGAGTGCGGGGATGTCCGCACGCCGTACATGGAGCGGGATCCCAAGCTCCCCGCAAAGTCCGCGGACAAAGTCCTCGTCGCGGTCGGCTTCCTCTCCCCTGATACCATGGTTCAGGTGAGCGGCATGCAAGGTCAACTCGTATTTTTCTTTCAACAAATAAAGTATATGAAGCAGCGTCACCGAGTCAGCCCCGCCGGACAGCGCGACGATCACAGTGTCGCCGCGGTCGATCAGGCGGTTTTCCCCGATGAACGCTTCGATTCTCTTAATCACGGCTGTGGTCGATGCCGGTGAAGCGCATGAACTCTCCCTGCCAATGGAGCTTGACGGAGGTCGTCTCACCGTGACGGTTCTTGGCGACGATGCACTCGCCGCTGTTCTGGTCGACGGCGGCGTTGACGGTCTCGGCGCCCTTCTCGCGCTCATAGTAGCCGTCGCGATAGAGGAACAGCACGATATCTGCGTCCTGCTCGATCGAACCCGAGTCGCGCAGGTCGGACAGCTGGGGACGATGATCCTGACGCTGTTCGCTCGCACGGCTGAGCTGGCTCAGACAGATGACGGGGACGTTGATCTCTTTCGCGAGGATCTTCAGATTTCGGGTGATCTCCGAGATCTCCTGCACGCGGTTGTCGGTGCGGCGACCGGTCGACATCAGCTGGAGGTAGTCGATGACGACGAGGTCGATTTTTCTCAGGCGGCGGAGCTTTGCTTTCATCTCGGGGACGGTGATGCCCGGCGTATCGTCAAGGTAGAGGTCGACGTTCTTGAGCACATCGCCCGCGCCGACAAGGCGCTGCCATTCCTCGGCATTGAGCTTGCCGGTTCTCAGCTTAGTGCCGCCGACGAGCGCCTCTGCGGACAGCAGTCGCGAGGCGAGCTGCTCCTTGGTCATTTCAAGCGAGAAGAACGCGACGGTCTTCTTGCTGACAGCGGCGACGTTGCGCGCGATATTCAGCGCGAAGGAGGTCTTGCCCATACCGGGTCGGGCTGCGAGCAGGATCAGGTCGGAGCGGTTGAGTCCGGTGATAACCCTGTCGAGGTCGCCGATGCCGGTGGAGACGGGCTTGACGTCCGCGTCGTCACGACCGAGCATGTCGAGACGGTTGAAGGTCTGGAACATGACCTCGTCGATGCGCTGGAGTCCCTGGATGTCCTTTCCGCGGCGGATGTCAAAGATTTTCTGCTCGGCGGAGTCGATCAACATCTGAGGCTCCTGCATGCCGTCGGACGAATCCTCGATGATCTCGTTGGCGGCGGTGATCAGGGAACGCACATCGTGCTTGTCCCGCACCAGATAACAGTAGTTCTCGAGGTTCGAGATCGCGGGACAGCTCTGAGCCATCTGCACCAGATAGGTCTTGGTGGTGGCATCGTCATAGTCCGGCTGGCGCTTCAGCTCCTCAACAAGGGTGACCATGTCGACAGGTCGTCCCTCGGT
>JAFSRK010000235.1 GCA_017446165.1 Ruminococcus sp. | reverse complement strand
GCGAGGATCGCCTTGTTCAGCTCGTCGGTGGTGTCCTTGTCGATCTTGGTGACGTTGGAATTCGCAGAGGTCTCTGCGCCGAATTCCTCGTTGTATTTTGCGACGATATCGTCCATCTTGGCACCGCCGGAGATCTCCTTGGCATAGCCCTTGAACGCATCCTCATACTTCTTGATCTCGTCAGCGCTGAGTGCGACGTCGGTGGATTCACCGGAATCGTCGTCGGCGGTCTCGCTCTTGTAGAGGTCAGCGGAGATGGTGCTGTAGGAGGTGTAGTTGTCGGTGAAGTACTTCTGGATCTCGTCCTTCTTTACGGGAGAGGGACCGTCCTCGGCATACTCTTTGTTAAACGCCGCGGTCTTCATCTGACCGACGGTCGCGTTGCAGAACAGCCAAGCTTCAAAGCCGATACCGTACTGCTCATAGTTCTTCGCGACATCCGCGAGGGACTGATCCATCGAATAATCGAGCTGACCGGTCTGGTAGTTATAGATGCTGTAGGGGTTGACCTCGGAGTACATGTTGTTCGGACCGAGCTCGTCGATGGTGGCGCCGAGCTTGAGGAACTCGCGATAGGTCGCGATCGCATCCTGAGTGTACTCTTTTGCCTTATCCTTGATCCAATCCTCTGCTACGGCAGTGTTGTTGTCGCTGTCGGTGATCTCAAGCTTGAGGAACGACTTCTTGCCGTTGTATCTGCCGGTGGAGCTGTCATAGCCTTCGAGCTGCTGGGCGTAAGACTGGGCTTCGCTGTAAGCCTGATACAGATAGTTGATATAGACGCCGACAGGCAGCTTGATATCTTCTTTCTCATAGGCGTACTGCTTGCTCAGCGAGCAGGATGCCGCTGTCAGCGCTACGACGAGCGCCAAGGCGACGCAGAGGAGCTTCTTAAAATTTCTCATTTTGATTACCGTCCTTTGTTACTACATTAGCGGCAGAAATAATGATCTCAGACATACTGCCGCAATATATTATTTAACTTGTATAATATACACCAAAAATCGCTTTTTGTCTATATCTTGTGTAAAAAATTTATCAAATTCACAATTTGTTCGCTTTTTGATTCCGTGAAAGAAAATTATTCGGATGAGTGCAAAAAGAAAGCGACCGTCCCGCAGGACAGCCGCTTGATGAATATCACGAAAATATTTCTTTTAAAGAATTTAATGGCTTTGCGGTTCGCTCCGTCCTCACGGCGATATACGGCTTTGCACCCGCCGATAGCAGGGCTTTTCCGCGCATCTTGCCGATGATATCGGCGACCTCTTTCCGGCGGATGTCGCTGATATACAGGAGGATGGAGGTATCGTTTTGGCGGATCTCATAGATGCCCATCGCCGCCGCCTTGTTGCGGATGAGGGCGATGTCGACCAGCCCCATGACCGAATCGGGAACGTCGCCGTAGCGGTCGAGCAGCTCGTCGACGACGTCGCGCGCGTCCTCCTCGGTGCGGATGTCTGCGATCCTGCGGTAGGCGTCGAGACGGTTCGAGAGGCTCTCGATGTATTCTTCGGGGATGTGCGCCTGGACGGCAACGTCGACAAGACAGTCGTGTTCCTCGGCGTCAACAGGCTTTTCGCCCTTTTCCTCGCGCACAGCGTCGCCGAGCAGCTTTAAGTACATATCGTAGCCGACGTCCTCGAGGTGACCGTGCTGTTCCGCGCCGAGGATATTGCCCGCGCCGCGCAGCTCGAGGTCGCGCATCGCGATCTTGAAGCCCGAGCCGAACTCGGTGAACTCGCGGATAGCGGTCAGCCGCTTCTGAGAGATATCCGACAGCACCTTCGCGCCGTTGTAGGTGAAGTAGGCATAGGCGCGGCGGGGGGATCGCCCGACTCTGCCGCGGATCTGGTGGAGCTGGCTGAGTCCGAAGCGGTCGGCGTTCTCAATGATCAGCGTGTTTGCGTTCGGAAGGTCGACGCCCGTTTCGATGATGGTGGTGCAGACGAGGACGTTGATCTCCTGGTTGAGCATCTTTGCCCAGACGTCGGACAGCTCCTGTTCGCTCATCTTGCCGTGACCGACGCCGATCTGAGCCTCGGGGATCGCTTCCTGCAGGCGGACAGCCTTTGCGGTGATGCCCTCTACATTATTATATAGGTAAAAGACCTGACCGCCGCGGCGAAGCTCTCTGCGGATGGCTTCGTTGATGACGGCGTTGTCGTGTTCAAGCACATAGGTTTGGACGGGGTGGCGATCCTGGGGCGCTTCTTCGATGACGGACATATCGCGGATGCCGCTCATCGCCATGTTGAGCGTGCGGGGGATCGGGGTCGCCGAGAGCGTCAGCACATCGACGTTCTTGCGCAGCTCCTTGAGGTGTTCCTTCTGTGCGACGCCGAACCGCTGTTCCTCGTCGATGATGACCAGCCCGAGGTCGCGGAACTCAACGTCCTTTTGCACCAGACGGTGGGTGCCGATGATCATGTCGATCTCGCCGCGGCGGAGCTTCTCGAGGATCTCCTTCTGCTGCTTCGGCGAGCGGAACCGCGAGAGGATCTCCACGCGGATCGGATAGCCGTCAAAGCGTTTGAGGACGGTCTGGTAATGCTGCCACGCGAGGATGGTGGTGGGGCAGAGCAGGGCGCATTGCTTGCTGTCGGTGACGCACTTGAAAGCCGCGCGAAGAGCGACCTCGGTCTTGCCGAAGCCGACGTCGCCGCACAGCAGTCGGTCCATCGGCGCGGTGCGCTCCATGTCGTGCTTGATCTCGTCACAGCAGCGCAGCTGATCGTCGGTCTCCTCGTATTCGAAGCTCGATTCAAAGTCGTGCTGCCATTCGGTGTCGTCCGGGAAGGCATAGCCCTGTGCCTGCATGCGCTGGGAATAAAGCTCGATCAGCTCCTTCGCCATCTCCTTTGCCGCCGCCTTGACGCGCCGCTTGGAGTTCTGCCATTCCTTCGAGCCGATGCGGTTGAGCTTGACGCGGTTGTTTTCCTTCGGCCCGATATATTTTGCCACCAGATCGAGCTGGGTGACGGGGACATAGAGGATGTCGCCCTTGGCGTATTCGATCTTGATGTAGTCTTTGAGAAGCCCCTGCACATCCATCTTGTGGATGCCCTGATAGATGCCGATGCCGTGGATGGAGTGTACCACATACTCGCCGACGCTCAGCTCCGCGAGGCTGTAGACCGCCTTGCCGTCCTTGGGCGTGCGGCGGCGCTTCTTGCGCGAATGGGGCGCGACCGCGCTGTGGGTGTAGAGGATGAACTTTTCGGCAGGATATTCCATGCCCGCGCTGAGCATGCCCGGCATGACATACACCCTGCCGACCGCCGCTTTCTCAAGCGCGGTCTCATAGATCGCGGGGATGCCCTTTTCGTTCAGAAGATCACAGAGATTCTCTGCGCCCTTCTCGGTTCCCGCGAGGACGACGACGGCGTAATTCTCATAGCCGATGTCCCTGAGATCCTCGACGAGCGTTGCGCTTTGACCCGACCACGGTGCGGTCTGACGGGCATTGAAGCTCACCGCCGCCGAGAGCGGGGTATTGTAGGTGGAGTGGGAGAAGGTGTCGAGAAACACGGTGGGGGAGTCGAGCAGACGGTTCATCGCCTGCATGAAGTCGAGGTGATAGGTCTCGAAGCCGCGGCACAGCACGCCGTCGGCAAAGAGCGCCGTCAGCTCCTCCTTCTCGTGGAACGTGAGCGCCTTGTCGCGTTCCTTGACATTCTTGTATTCGGAGATAAAGACGATCTCGTTATCGTCAAAGTAGTCGAATAATGTAGCGGGCTGATCATACACGAGCGAGATGAACTTGTCATAGCACGCGAGCGATACGCCTGCGTCGAGCATATCCGCTTCTCTTTGAAGCGTTTCCTTTGCCTTTTCGGAACGCTCGGTGCGCAGATAAGACGCCTTTTTGCGGATCTTTGCCGCCAGCTCCGCCTTGGATTCGATGAGGATCTCGCCCGAGGGAGTCAGCGCGATCTCCTCACAGTAGTCGGTTCTTCTCTGGGTCTCGGGATCGAAGTAGTTGATCGTGTCGATCTGATCGCCCCACAGCTCGATCCTCACGGGCGCGGGACTGTCGGGCATGAACAGGTCGATGATGCCGCCGCGGATGGAGAACTGACCGCTGCCCTCGACGTTGTCACACCGCTCATAGCCGAGCAGAACGAGGGCCTTTTCGAATTCGCCCATGTCGATCTCGACGTCGGGTCCCAGCACGCGCGACACCGATTTCAGGGTCGCCTTGGGGATCGTGTACTGTACCGCCGCGTCGAGCGTCGCGATGACGACGTCATAGTCGCCGTTTGCCATGCGGCTGAGAACGTTCAGCCGTTGATGCTCGTATTCGTGGGACTTGACCTGTGAGGTGATATAGGTGAAATCCTTCTTCGGATAGACCATCGCCCGCAGTCCCATCGCGCCGATGTCGTTGCACAGCACCTGCGCTTCCTGCTCGTTTTGGGCAACACAAAAGGCTCTGCAAGAGTTGTTCCGGCAGAGCGACGTGATGATATTGGCTTTGTGAACACCCGAAATGCCGATCGCGGCGGCTCGGGATTTTTCTTTTATCGCATTATCAAGAGCCTTGAATTCCTTGGTGTCCCTGATAACGCTGTCTAAAAAACGCATAGATAATTCCACTTGTAGGGGCGAGTCTTGACTCGCCCGTTCGTGCGATAAAGTCGCGCGAAATCAATGATGAGTTTGGCTGATGATCGGCGATCCGGCTCGTATCGCTGCTGAACCGCATGCCGGTTTTTGAAAATCAATTTTGATTTTCAAACGGGCAGGTCAAGACCTGCCCTTACAAATCTTCTCAATTATACAGGTTCATCGCCTTGTCGATATCGTCATTGACGATGAGTCCGACGGCGTCCATGATGTCCGGCAGGCGTTCGTCGATCAGCTTCTGATCCTTCGCTGAAAAACGCGACAGCACCCAGTCCTTGAGGTCATAGTCGGGATGCGGCTTCTTGCCGATGCCGATCTTGACGCGCGGGAATTGGTCGGAGCCGCTGAGATAGATGATGTTCTTCATGCCGTTCTGACCGCCGTCCGAACCCTTTCTGCGGATGCGGATGTTGCCGACGTCGAGGCTGATGTCATCCATCAGTATAACAACCTTTTCGGGCGGGATTTTGTAGAAACGCATCGCCTCGGTGACCGCCTGACCGCTGAGATTCATGAAGGTGGACGGCTTCATCAGCAGACAGCGCTTTCCGGCGAGCTTCGCCTCGCCGACCGTGGATTTGAACTTGATGCGATTGACGCGGACGGATAGCTTCTCTGCGATGTAATCCAGCGCGATGAAGCCCGCGTTGTGGCGGGTGTTCTCGTACTGTCTGCCGGGATTTCCCAGCCCGACGATCAGATATTCGATGCTGCCGCCCGTATCATTTTTTCCTTTAAAAAACATAGCTTACTCCAAAGAAAGGGAGCGGTGAAGCTCCCTTTCGAATGATTGAATGATTGATTAGATAATTCCCTGTAAGAATTATATAAACATCGGAGAAACAGGCTTGTCCTCGTAAATTCTCTCGATCGCCTCAGCCCACAGCGGAGCGGTGGAGAGGACGGTGAACTTGTCGAGCATCTTCTCCTCGGGAACCGGAACGGTATCGAGCAGGATGCATTCCTTGATCGCGCTGTTGCGGATGCGCTCGACGGCGGGACCGGAGAGAACCGCGTGGGAAGCGCAGGCATATACCTCGGTGGCGCCGCCCTTCTCAACGATGGCGTTTGCCGCGTTGCAAAGCGTACCGGCGGTGTCGATCATGTCGTCGACGAGGATGCACTTCTTGCCCTTGACGTCGCCGATGATGTTCATGACCTCGGAAACGTTCGCGCGCTGTCTGCGCTTGTCGATGATCGCGATCGGGCAGCCGATCTTTGCGGCGAAGTTACGCGCTCTGGTAACGGAGCCGAGGTCGGGCGATACGACGACGAACTCATCCGCATGACCGTCGACCTTGGTTCTCTTGTGCTTTGCGAGCATCGGAGCGCCGACACGGTGATCAAGGGGGATGGTGAAGAAGCCCTGGATCTGGGCTGCGTGCAGGTCCATCGTCAGCAGTCTGTCCGCGCCGGCGGTGGTGATCAGGTCGGCGACGAGCTTGGACGAGATCGGATCAGGCGCTTTAGCCTTGCGATCCTGACGCGCATAGCCGAAGTACAGTACAACGGCGGTGATGGAGGAAGCCGAGGCTCTCTTCATCGCGTCTATCATGATCAAAAGCTCCATCAGGTTGTCGTTGACGGGCGAGCAGGTCGACTGAACGATGAAGCAGTCGGAGCCGCGGACGGATTCGTGGAGCG
>JAFSRK010000234.1 GCA_017446165.1 Ruminococcus sp. | reverse complement strand
CTACAGTATTCATCATCACTTTGTCTTGAACTTCTTTCTTGTCAGCACGAGCGCGACAACGCCTATCGCGACGGGGACAAGCAGGACGATATAGAACGGGATCGCAGACTCGATCACCTTCTGCTCCGAAAGGTATCTGACAACGCTGATACCGGCGAGCATCAGACCGCCGAGGATATAACCTACCGCGTAGGCGATCTTATAGGGTCGCACCGACTCCTCGGTATACTGTGCGAGCTTCTCCTCTTCCCTGTTTGTGAGCGTTCCGGTGATGAATATCTTGACGCCCACTACGATAAAATAGATGGCTATCACGCCGAAAATAACTAAACTAATCATGATTATGCCTCCGTCTCGTTTTTCACATCTGTCAGCTCGAGGAAAATGTTCTCGAGTGACGCATTGGCTTTATGGGTGGCTTTCAGCTCATCCAGCGTACCGGTGAACAGAAGCTCGCCGCTCTTGATGATGCAGATCTCGTCGCACAGCTTCTCCGCTACCTCGAGGACATGGGTCGAGAAGAAAACGGAGTTACCCTTGTCAACATGCTCGCGCATCATTTGTTTGAGTTCAAACGCCGACTGGGGATCAAGTCCCGTCAGCGGCTCGTCGAGTATCCACACGGACGGATCGTGGATCAGCGCGCCCATGATCATGATCTTCTGGCGCATACCGTGAGAATACGACAGGATCTTGCTGCCGAGCGAGTCATAGATGTCGAATCGCTTGGCATACTCCTCGATGAACTTCGCTCTGCCCTCGGTGGGGGTATCATAGACGTCCGCCATGAAGTTGAGATATTCAAGACCCGTCAGCCGGAGAAAATGATCCGGACTGTCACAGACATATCCAAACTGACGCTTCGCGTTCAACGCATCCTTTTCAATGTCGATCCCATTGATCAGGATGTTGCCCTTTGTGGGCTTGATCACGCCGGTGATCGCCTTGATCGTCGTGGATTTACCGGCGCCGTTATGTCCGATAAATCCCGTTATCGCTCCGTCCTTAGCGACAAAAGAGATATCCTTGACGACCGTATTGGCGCCATAGGCTTTTGTCAGTTTTTTCACTTCGATCATATATACACTTCCTTTACTGTTATCAGTTACAGTTCTACAGCGTAATTATACTAAAAAGGGGAGAAAATGTCAATGAACCAGCGTCGATTTTTCGCGATCCGTCCGATTATCTCGACCCTTAAAATGGGGCTGGTAATCCATGAAATAATCTGTTATAATGCTGTTAGAAACCATAAGGAGGTCGGAATATGGAACTGATGCAATCGATCCCGCTTGACAGCATACAGAACGCGCGCGAGCTGGGCGGCTATACCATGACGGACGGCAGTGTGATCAAAAAAGGACTGCTTTTGCGCACGGCGAAGCTGAGCGGTATCTCAAATGAAGATATCGACCGTCTTGTGAACCGCTACCGCGTCAGCGATATCGTCGACTTTCGCAACGCCTTCGAGATGCCCGGCTTTGAAGATCCCGCGATCCCCGGTGCCGTATACCATCAGACCGATGTGATGACGCTGCCCGACGGCTTATCCGACGACGATATGGCGTTCGATATGAACAACGTCGATTTCAAGCAGCTCATCCCCATGCTCGATATGATCGGCATGACGGACGGCTCGATGTACATCGCCTTTCTCGAGGGCGACAAAGGCGTCAAGGGCTTCGGCGACTGGCTCCGCATCCTGCTGAACGCCGATCCCGACAGAGCGGTGCTGTGGCACTGTACCAGCGGCAAGGATCGCACGGGACTCTCGGCGATGCTGATCCTCTCGGCGCTCGGAGCAGACGAAAAGCTGATCATGAACGACTATCTCCTGACCAACACCTACAACGCAAAGCGGATCGCAGGACTCAAGATGATTCTCAAGCAAAAGGGAATGGACGACGAATCTCTCAAAAAAGCCGCCCTCGCATTCGAGGCGGTCGACGAGCTGTTCATGCGCCGCAGTCTGGAGCATCTGAACAGCGCCTACGGCTCGGTCGTCGGCTATATCAGGAACAGACTCGGACTCTCCGAGAGCGATATCGAGTCGCTCAAAGCTAAGTACCTCGAGGGATAATATGGCAGAGAACAGAAACGAACGACTGGAAAAAGACTTCGGCGAGATGCTGAAGCTAAAGAATCGCCCCTATCTCGATTGGATGGTGATCAAGGGCGAGCCTCCCTGTGCCGAGGAATACCTGCTCCGCATAAAACTCAGGACCTATGTGTTCCGCGCGAAAAACGGAAAATGCACCGTCGGCGCGGTCAGCCACAGTACGATCAAGGTCACGCTCAGGGACTCCTATCCCGACACCGCACCCTATGTCACTATGCTGGATATCCCGCCGATCTTTCATCCTGACTGGTACTCCAAGGGTACCTACTGCCCGATTGACGCATGGACTCCCGACACCTCTCTCAAGGACTTCATCCTGAGGATGCTCAGAACGTTGCAATACGATCCGTCGCTGATCAAAGAGGAGCTTCCCGCCAACTACAAGGCGCTCGAATGGTTCATTAAGAATCGCGACACCTCTTACCTCTTTCCCTCTGATACGACCGTGCTGACCGAAAACAGCGAGGAAGAAACCGCCGCTATGCAAAGCGCAAGCGCCCCCTTTGACGAGATCGTCGATACTTGGTAATTTCGTCCTGCATTTCCCCTTGTATTACAGCTCACATAGTATTATAATAAAGTCAGTTATCCCATAGGAAGTGATTTTGTGATTTCGTTATTCATCTCCTTCGCCGTGCTGATCGTCGGTTACATCGTGTACGGCAAGGTCACGGAAAAGATTTTCGCGCCCGATGATCGTGAGACACCGGCGATCGCGATCAACGACGGCGTGGACTGTGTCCCGATGAAAACAGGGAAGGCGTTTTTGATCCAGCTTTTGAATATCGCGGGAACGGGACCGATCTTCGGCGCGCTGATGGGCGCGGTATTCGGTCCGGTGGTATTCCTCTGGATCGTGTTCGGCTCCATCCTCGGCGGCGCGGTACACGACTACATGTCCGGCATGATCAGCTCCCGCCACAACGGCGCGTCGATCGCCGAGCTGTCCGGAACCTATCTCGGCAAAGCGGCAAAGTGGATCATGCGCATCTTCTCGGTGGTACTGCTGGTGCTGTGCGGCACGGTATTCGTCACCAGCCCCGCGGGACTGCTCGACAGCCTGACGCCCGACTGGATGAACGGTACCTTCTGGGCGATCATCATCCTCGCCTACTATCTGCTCGCGACGCTTCTGCCTATCGACAAGCTCATCGGCAAGCTCTACCCCGTCTTCGGCGTTCTGCTGCTCGTGATGGCGGTGTCTGTCATCGGCAGCATCCTGTTCTCAGGCGGGGAATACACCATCCCCGAGATCACGTTCGAGAACCTCTATCCCGAGGGTACGCCCGTATGGCCGTATATGTTCATCACCGTCGCCTGCGGCGCGGTATCGGGATTCCACGCGACCCAGTCGCCGATGATCGCGAAGTGCATCACCTCTGAGAAAAAAGGCAGAAGCGTATTCTACGGCGCGATGATCTGCGAGGCGGTCATCGCTCTGGTATGGGCGGCGGCAGGCGTCACGTTCTACGGCACGACCGAGCTGCTCCACGAGGCGCTCTCAGGCGGCGCATCGAACGTCGTCTATGAGATCTCGACCGGCGTCCTCGGCACCTTCGGCGGGATTCTTGCGGTAGCGGGCGTGATCGTCTGTCCGATCACCTCGGGTGACACCGCGTTCAGAAGCGCCCGACTGATCCTCGCCGAGACCTTCAAGCTTGATCAGAAGAAGATGAAGAACCGTTTGCTGATCACGATCCCGCTTCTGGTGATCGGCGGTCTGCTGACATGGTTCGCACTCGTCGACGACAACGGCTTCCAGATCATCTGGCGTTACTTCTCGTGGAGCAACCAGACCTTAGCCATGATCGCGCTGTGGGTATCGACGGCGTATCTTTTGAAGAAGGGCAAATACCGCTTCGGCTCCCTGATCACCGCTTTGCCCGCGACCTTCATGACTGCGGTCAGCATGACCTATATCATCACGGCGGAAGAGGGCTTCCGGCTTTCCACCTCTATCGCCTACCCTGTCGGCGCAGGCATCGCGCTCGCGCTGTTCATCGTCTACTTTGTATTCCTTATCAAAAGAGCAAAAGCAGGCTCTGTCATAAAAGCATAATTCAATAAACATACAGCAAGGCTCGCCCCGATCGGGACGAGCCTTTTTTGTTAACCAGATTCAATTATAATTCCATTAAAGTATTATGCGGGCGCATAGATATCCTGCAGCTACGATCTATCTGACCGGCACACAGTATTCGTCGTTGATCTTCTGTACCTTCTTCACGCGGCGCACATACTTCTCCGCCGTCAGCGGATCGGTTGCCATAAAGGTCTTGACGATCTCCATCGCGATCATGCCGCCGATGATCTTCGCCCCGAGGCAAAGCACGTTGGCATCGTTGTGCTGACGCGCAAGCTGAGCGCAGAACGGATCCTGACAGACACAGGCGTAGATGCCGCTGACCTTGTTCGAGATCATCGCCGAGCCATAGCCGACGCCGTCGACAAAGAACCTCTGTCGACCTCGCCCTTCGCCACAGCCAAAGCGGCAGGCAGGACGAAATCAGAGAGATCACAGGATTGCTCGTCATAGGCGCCGAAGTCGACCACCGTGTGTCCCTGAGCTTCCAGATAAGCCTTGATCTCATTCTTCATGGATGTGCCGGCGTGATCATTTGCCATCGCAATTTTCATAGCATTTGCCTCCTTTGATAAAATGATTTTCAACATAAAAAGAAAGATATTCTTTACAGTCTGTTTTTCGGCGCGCGATACTTCGCAACATTTGCGACCTCGTGAACGATCTTTCCACGGTGCTTCAGCAACCCCTTAATAGGACGATAAATATACAGTACAGGCAGCAGAACCTTGTGCTTGGCAAAAAACGGATACCGCTGTTCGAGGTAGTCGCCGCTTATAAACACTCTGCTGAAAAGATATTTTGCTTTTGTCGCTTTCGTATCGTTGCCGTCAAGCTCCCGCGTCAGATGATTATACTCTCCGTGACGAACAGAACCGTACAGCGAAGAACATAAAAACTGCGGCAACAGCGCTACGTCTTGTTCATTCAGCGGTCGTAGAGAAAACAGATTCAAAGCGAGCGAACGGCTGCGCTGTTCGAATTCCGATATCTGCAGCTTGTTAAGTTCTCTTCCGATGTAGTCGAAGTCAAGCTCGGGATGCGTATTCAAATATACATAGATATCGAGCAAAGCGCGCAATCCGGTGCCGTTGTGCGAAAAATGCTTATAGACATGCGCCAGCATGAAGATATAAAAATCCTCATCGCTGAAAGCGTATTCGCAACCCGACCGATGGATCAGCCGCTCAAATACATCCTCGTAGTATTCTGCCGACACAGGCGCGTTCTCTTCCAAAAAAAGGCTGCGGTGTATCTCGAACTCCAGCGTAGGAGGTTTCTGATAGACATCGTGATGCCATTCACCGTAGCTCTCACAGCTATAGCCGAGTTCAGTCATGATCCGCCTGATGTCAGTCATTCGTGAGCTGTCACAGAGGATATCATTGTCGGTCATCTCACGCATACCGTAACGCGGATAGCAGTCCTTGAGTACGATTCCCTTCAATGGCAAATACCAAATATCGGCTTCATTCAGTTTTTCAAAGAGCTTTGCACGCTCGACGTCAAACAGTCCCAGCTTGCGCTTTGCTTTCAGCTTAGCTTGTGTGAACCGCCTATCTTCAATCCCCGCGCTATCCAGCGCAAATGCAACAACAGCGCATAAGCCGTGACTCTCTGAAAGCGAATAGAGCGTATCACAGTCGATCTCATCGGCTTTGAGATCACATTTCTTTTCATTGACCGCACAGGAGAGCAGATAAACCATCGTTCGCGCGGTTTCGGAGAAATCTGTCATATCAAATAAACCTTTTCAACTGTCTGCGAATAAACAGGGTATGTCGGTATAGCGTGTAACGTTTGTCATATACAGAGATCGACTCTCCGTTTCTGATGATTTCCGTGAGCAAACCGATGATATGCCTGTCGGTGATTCCGGACTCCGTCAAACGGCGGTTATCTCCGCAGATGAGATAATCGTTCTTTCTGACCTTGATGATGCGGTGCAGCACATATTGTCCGCTGTCGCGCTTATAAAGAGGGATATCATACTTTTTCAGAGGGGCGTCAACAGCACGAATCACCAGCAGATCGCCTTTTTGGATCAGCGGATACATGCTGTCGCCGACGCTTGTATAGATCAGTACGCCCTTGTCTCGAATAATGTCCTCGAATTTCGCCTTATTCATCGATCGCACCGATTGCTCTGAGCTTATCGATCACCGAGCGGACGTCCTGCTCCATTTCGGCACGGCTTCCGTCAAAGGCTTCGGCAAGCGCATCGACGATCTTCTCTTCGTCGGTTTCCTCTGTCAGGCATCTCAGGATGACGCCGACCGTCTCGTTCCCCTCGCCCAATCCGTGAAAGGACGCATCAGCCGTGGGTATCAGCATCGTCTCTGAGCCGATGGTATGGATCACATAATTATCATTCAGTTTCATTCTCGGTTCCTCTGAAAAGCGCCGGACAGACTGGACGAGCATGTCTGTCCGGCGTCATGATTCAACTGTATCGCATTTATCCTCCCCGGGCCGTACAGACAGCTTTCTCGGAAGGAGCCTTTCTTGATGTAGGGTTCCGCTTACCGTCCACATCACGGAGAGCAGTCGCTATTTCGCTGTTTGCGGCGGAAACAGGAAATACAGCGACAAGCCGATCAACCCCAGATAGAATACCGGACGCATCACGAGCGTCCTGAGAGGGCTGGTCTCCAAGCCGATCCCGTACACAAAGTACAGCACCGCCTCCAAAGCCAGACCGCACAGAAACAGTACCGCCGCAGCCGTTGGAAGCGCCACGCCTGCCCTCGGGTAGAAAGTAAGTTTTTTCAGAATAAAAATATAATAGATAAGCAGCAGAAGCAATCCGATTTGAGTTACCAGATAAGCACAGCCATACAAAACGGTATACAGCTTTGAAAAGTCCAGATATGCGATCACCTGTCCCGCCATGCGCAGCTTCAGCGCAAACACCGTGAGCAAGGCGACGATAAACGCCACTCTGCGGCCGATCAGGAATCGGACGTCCTTCGACTTCACGCCCGCCGTGACGGCAAAGGCGGTGAACACAAAATACATCAGCGCCACGACCGCGCTGATCAGGATCGCCTGTGAGGGCAGTGAAGCCCCGCCTCTGTAGATGATAAAAACATTATAGACAGAATACACAGCAAACAATAATGCCGTGAGGATAACGTTTAGTTTTCTGAGCTTCAGCTTCATAAATGTTCCCCCAAAAAACAGGCAGCGGCGCTTGCCGTTTGCAAACGTCGCCGCATAAAATCACAGACAGCCCCTTTGCTGTTTGCAAAAAGTATCAGAACCACGAGCCGGGAGCTTGATTAAAGCTATCAAACGAACCATAGGCGTTTTCCAGCTCACGCTTTAACAGCATCGGTTGATGCTGTTCCTGCCCCGATGTCATAATGACATCCTCGGTATCGAACTCGGATATTTTTAGATTCTCGCGCTTATATTCGGGTTTCATTGAAGGTCTCCTTAATAACTTTGCTTACATCACGGTTTAAATATCTCGCGACCCCAACCTTCTTCATCGGTCGGCAGTTGGGTAGAGGGTTCGGAAGGAGATTGTGTTGGTTGTTCCGTAGGTTGCTGTGTCGGTTGTTCAGTCGGTTGCTCGGACGGAGCTGCGGACGGCGGCTGTGTTGCCGCTTCGGTAGCTTCTGTCGGAGCTTCAACAAATTCATCTATCGTATAGGGCGTATCGAGCGCCGCGAGCCACCTTTGGATATAGGTGGCGTCTGTTATCTCGATCTCACCGTTGCCGTTGACATCCGCAGCGAGTTTTAAGAAGCCGTTGATCGTCGGAAGTCCGGCAAGATTCCTCTGGATTGCAGTTGCGTCGATGATCGTAACCGATTCGTCGCCATCAGCATCGCCCAGCCGAACCCCGGCTGCACAGGCAATCGTACACATCAGCAGACAAGCGGTGACCGATATCAATGCCAATATGGCTTTTTTCAGCTTAAAGGTCATTGAAATTCACCTCTGCATTATCCCTTTGCTTTTCACCTGTGGAAGATGATGCATTTGAAGAACCATTCTTCTCTCCGGAAGCTCGGGAGGAATCATCACGGTTCGACTGATCGTTCGATCCGCTCACATGAGCATCCTGATTTCCGGATACTTCATCTTTTTTTGCAGACGAAGTATCACCGTTCGGCTCATCGGAGAGATCCTCTTTTTCAGACGAATGATTCACAGGAGTTTTTTCTTCTGCTCCGTTATCGCTTGACGAAGATTTAGCGGATCCTTTATCGGAAACCGTTTTGTCAGTCGACTCTTGAGGAATGTAGACGATTTCAGATGCTTGGGATGACATCGGCTCTGTACTTTTTTCGGAAGACGCCGTACTCGATGTTGCACCCGTATCATTGTTTTCACCGCAGCCTGATATGCATATCGCCAAAGCGACAAGCATGACAGCCAGCAGCAAACGACTCTTGGACAAATCTATCACCTACGGTAATTGATCCGCAAAACAAGCGGAATACAGTAAGCTCATTATAGGTATAAAGCTACCCTGATATATTATATAACACCGCATACAAAAAGTCAACTGTAAATTGGCGGTTTTTATACAAGATGTAAATTGGCGGTTTATGCAGGATTTAAGCGAACTTTTATATCACGTCAAGAATCAACGATCACTGAATGGTCAATTCTTGTACTCTGCTCTCTTGGAATGCCAAAATCATCTATCATAGTCATACTAATTTCAATTAAAACGCTTAAACAAGATATTTGCGGAATTTAACGCAATAGATGTTAAAGGGTACTATTTGAAATTAGATAATATGTAGTGACCCCACTTTGCAAGACGTGGATTTACCTGTATACTTAAAATGTAAGAAATAAGGTAACAGGGATTACCGCATACAAAGGAGATCACTACAATGACAAGTATAGTACAAATCGGCATGGATGT
>JAFSRK010000233.1 GCA_017446165.1 Ruminococcus sp. | reverse complement strand
TTCTGAGCTTGTCGAAGAATCTTACAGTGCAATCTATCCAACTTCATTACACCTTTCATGTGTAATCTAACGGAAAAGTATGCACTTTCAGATTCTTCACTGACGTTCAGAATGACATTTTTTGTTTTGCGACAGCCCCTTGCTGTTTGATCAGTCGCAGGACTCGGATCTGCAGCCGCAGCCGCCGCCGTCTCCGGAACCGGAATCCGTGACGTTGGGCGGGAAGAATTCGTCGGTCGGGAAATCAAGGCGCGAGAACATCTCGCACGGGCTGTCGGTCGAGCCGACACAGCGTTTCTCGGGAACACAGAAATCGTAGGCAGGGATCAGCATCTGGACGTTTCTGAGCAGTTGGACGATCGAGAACACGCCGAGCGTAGCGAGAACGACCTTTTCGCCGTTGTCGGTGACCGATCCGCCGAGCCGCTCGGTGATGGCGGTCGGGATCTTGCGCGGCAGGCGATGGCAGGGGCGCTTTTCTTTCAGACTCGCCGCGAGCGGGATGGGCTGAGCTACCTGCACATTCGCAGTCGGCAAACTGCGCGACGGGATGTTCTGCGTATCGTATTCATCGGTCGACAGATCGGACGAGAAGATGCGGACGTTACCCTCGGAACCATAGAGAATCACCTTTTTGTCCGAGATACAAATGCCGTTCACAGCAGTCGGCGTCGTACATGGCGAGGTGAATACATCCAGCGTGACCTCAAAGAAGAAGGTCATGTCGATAGAATAGAAACCACGATGGAACGGCACAGGCTCGATATCCAGCATCACGTTCAAAACATCCGCGTCCCTCAGGCGCACATTGACGGCGGCGTCGATCGAAGACTGGCTTTCCTCGGAAAAGAAAACAGGCATATCCGACAGGCAGTCCTTGTCACCGCAGCTGTCGTATACACGCCGCGCGTCAATGCAAACGGGTTCGTTGCAATTGCGCTCGGCAGCGGCTTCATTTGTCAAATTATCAGCCATAAGTAAAACCTCCAAAATGTAGATTGATGTTCGGTTTACATCACTACATTTTATGGAGGTTTTGCATTAATGTGAAAGAATTATGATATAATAACCGTATAAATCCGGTTATTATACTTAATTTATATTGCCCGCCCAGTTTGTCGCTTTGCGACAACGGGCGATGGCTGATTATATCATAACTCTGTTGGAGTTACGATATAATCTCCATCTTCGAGAAATTCGCCATCAGAGTCTTGGTGCCGACCTTGTCGAACGCGATCTCGAGCATGGTGTCGCTGCCCATCGGTGTCGTCGAAAGGATCATGCCCTTGCCGAACACCTTATGAAGCACGATATTGCCGACCGCGTATTTATTAGAGGTTGGCTTAGTCAGGGGCTTTTTCTTTGCAAATGGATCGAAGCTCTGCTGAGGACGATACTCGACCTTGTGAGCCGCGAAGGTATTCTCGTTACCGGTTTTCTCAACCAATGACGACGGGATCTCGGTGATAAAGCGGCTCTCGCGATTATGGGTCGTCGAGCCGAAGAGCATCCTCTCGCGAGTCTTGAGGAGATAGAGCTTCTCCTTTGCGCGGGTGATGCCGACGTAGGCTAAACGGCGTTCCTCACCGAGTTCGGAGGCTTCGATGATCGTCTGCATTGAGGGGAAGATTCCCTCCTCCATGCCGGGGATAAAGACGATCGGAAACTCCAACCCCTTCGCCGAGTGAAGCGTCATCATCACGACGCTGTCGGTTTCGGCATCATAGTTGTCAATATCCGTCATCAGTGAGATCTCCTCGAGGAACGCGCCGAGGGTCGCCTCGTCGCCGTAGTCCTCTTCGAACTTGATGATATTGGATGACAGCTCGTCGATGTTCTCGATGCGTTGCTCATAGTCGTCCTTCTCTGCGATGAGGTAATTTTTGTAGTCGGTATGCTCGAGAATCAGGTTGTATAATTCCGCAAGAGAATAATTGCCCGACTGTGAAGCTTCAACCAGACCGTCAAGAAGCCTTGCAAAGGCTTCGAGCTTAGCAGCCGCACGGGAGAGAGTCGGATAATCCGACGCGTGCTTGATCACGGAATAGACGCTCTCGCCCACTCCCGCGGCGATCTCAGCCGCCTTGGTCATCGTGGTCTCGCCGATCGAGCGCTTCGGCTTGTTGATAATGCGGCGCAGGCGGATATCGTCGTGCGGGTTATTGATCACCTGCAGATAAGCGGTCATGTCCTTGATCTCCTCGCGGTCATAGAAGCGGTGACCGCCGATGACGCGGTGAGGGATACCCGAGCGTGACAAAGCCTGCTCGATGGCGTTCGACTGGGCGTTCATGCGATAAAGCACG
>JAFSRK010000024.1 GCA_017446165.1 Ruminococcus sp. | reverse complement strand
GCCCTTTGTCTGGAGCAGGGTGTCGGGATTATCGTTCTCACCCGCATACTGCAAGATCTTGTTGATCTCGGTCTTGCAGTGCTACATATACAGGCGGTTGAAGTTCGCACCGATCACGATCATCAAAGCAATCAGCATGATGTAGACGATGCCGGGGACATAGAGCTTGATCGCGTCGGCAGTGCTGAGCTTTGAGAGAAATTCGTTGACCTTGATCATGCCGCTTGCGTAGGCTTCCATAAACTGATTGTATAGATCGCGGAAGGCAATCACGACATACAGCATTGCCGCATAGAGCGCGACCTCAAGACCGAAGATCACCGCGCCGATCTTGTACATCTTACGGTACAGCATATAGCCGCCCGAGAACAGCGCCGCCGAGAAGTTGAACTTCGACTTGTTGAACGCTTTGATATTGCTGAAGATGCGGACGAAGTAGGGGGTATTCTGCTTGACATACTTTGCCGCTTCACCCGCAGTCACATCGTCGCCGAGGTCGGTGTCCGCCGGAACGCCGCCCAGAGGATCCATGAACGGCATCGCAAAGGGCGCTCCTGTGCCGCCGGGCATATTGCCGAACGGCTGACCCTGCCGATTCTCGGCATTTTCGGTATTCTGCCTCTGATCTTCCTTTTGAAGGGGCGTCGCGCAGTATTTGCAGAAGAACTGATACTTGTCATTTTCCTTGCCGCAGCTCGGACAGATGACAACGTCGGCGTTGTTGTCGTTTTTCTCGTCGTGCGCGAAGTTGTAGCCGTCGGCGTGCAGATTTTCGTTTGCACAGTGACCGACCGATTCATAGCACTCGCGGTGGTGAGGCGTACCGCACTCGGGGCATACGACAACGTCGTCGTCGCCGTGAAAGTACTTGTCACACACCGGACATTTATTTCCGATAAAATCCATATATAGACTCCTGATTCTATTAATTCAATTTATTATAACAAATATTTCCGACTTCTGCAACTAATTTTTTGTGAACATTGTTTGAGTACAACATTACTCTTTACAAAGGGCATGAATTATATTATAATGCTATGTGGTAAAATATGTAATGAGGGATCATTTATGCTGCAATTTGAAGAACTGAAATTAAAATTAGAGGGGATGAAGCCCGAGATCGACGATCTTGCGTCGGCTCTGGGACTAGCCCATATGAGATCCGAGATCCAGCAGCTCGAGAACCGCGCCGCTGAGCCGGGCTTCTGGGATGACATGGAGAATTCTCAGAAGATCCTGCAAAAGACCGCGAACCTCAAAGCGAAGGTCGAAAAGTACGAGAAGCTCGTCGCCCGCTATGAGGACACGCTCGCGTTGATCGAGCTGGGAGATGAAGCCGAGGATCTTTCGCTCGTAGATGAAGCGCAGGAGGAGATCGACGCCATCCGCGCCGACATCGACCGCCAGCGCCTTGAAACGCTGCTCACCGGCGAATATGACAAGAACAACGCTATCCTGACCTTCCACGCAGGCTCCGGCGGCACCGAGGCTCAGGACTGGGCAGAGATGCTTTACCGCATGTACACCCGCTGGGCGACCGCTCACGGCTTCAACGTCAAGGAGATCGACTACCTCGACGGCGACGAAGCAGGATTGAAGAGCGCTGTCCTGCTGATCGAGGGTGAGAATGCCTACGGCTACCTCAAGAGCGAGGCGGGCGTCCACCGACTCGTCCGTGTTTCGCCGTTCGACTCCGCCGGCAGACGTCATACCAGCTTTTCCTCTCTCGAGGTCATGCCCGAGATCAACGATGATATCAAGGTCGAGATCCCGCCCGAGGAGATCAAGATGGATGTTTACCGCGCGGCGGGTGCAGGCGGTCAGAAGGTCAACAAGACCTCGTCCGCTGTACGCCTGACCCATATCCCGACCGGCATCGTCGTCGCCTCTCAGGTCGAG
>JAFSRK010000232.1 GCA_017446165.1 Ruminococcus sp. | reverse complement strand
ATTAGGAATGTGGAATTAGGAATTTTTTCTCACATAAAAGACAGATAAAAACAGAGACGCTGAATTTATGTTTCAGCGTCTCGTTTGTTTTTTATGAAATGTCAGTCGGAATTAATTCCTAATTCCACATTCCTAATTCCTCATTATTTTATGGTGAACCCCTTTCGCCTGAGATACTCGCTGATACGTTCATCATCATAGTAGATCAGGTCGTCGGCGCCTGCCAAAAATTCGTTATGGTGGCGCACCTCGTGGACGAGGGTTTTTTTGAGGATCTCGCGATATTCATCGAGCGTTTTGTTCGGGAACACGCGGACGATACTGCCGTAGTAGATCTTGATCGATCGTCCGAGGTTATCACGCGTATACACGCCCAGTATGTACAGATCGTTGTCCTGAGCATACGGATGCAGACGGCTTTCATCGCGCAGGATGATGCCGCCGTTCAATTCACGATACAGCTCCGTCGGCAGGCTGTCGGCGATCTCGTCGAGGATATCGCCGCATTCTTCGTAGGTCATCATGATAGTTGGTGGTCAATGGTTGGTAGTTTTTTGTTTGCAAATCAATATTAGTCAAGGAAGTCCTTGAGCTTCTTTGAGCGGGACGGATGGCGGAGCTTACGGAGTGCCTTCGCCTCGATCTGGCGGATACGCTCACGGGTAACGTTGAATTCCTTGCCGACCTCCTCAAGGGTGCGGCTTCTGCCGTCCTCAAGTCCGAAGCGCAGGCGAAGCACCTTTTCCTCACGGGGAGTCAGGGTATCCAGCACTTCCATGAGCTGTTCGCGCAGCATGGTGTGGGACGCCGCGTCAGCGGGGGCGGGAGCGTCGTCGTCGGGGATAAAGTCGCCAAGATGGCTGTCCTCTTCCTCACCGATCGGGGTCTCGAGGGAAACAGGCTCCTGTGCCACGCGCATGATCTCGCGCACCTTGTCGACAGGCATGTTCAGCTCCTCGGCGATCTCGTCGGCAGACGGCTCATGACCGTTCTGGTGGAGCAGCTGAGAGGAAACCTTCTTGACCTTGTTGATGGTCTCGACCATGTGAACGGGGATACGGATGGTACGCGCCTGATCGGCGATCGCTCGGGTAATTGCCTGACGGATCCACCATGTCGCATAGGTGGAAAACTTGAAGCCCTTGGTGTAGTCGAACTTCTCGACTGCCTTGATCAGACCGAGGTTGCCCTCCTGAATCAGATCGAGGAAGTGCATACCGCGGCCGAGATAACGCTTCGCGATGCTGACGACCAGTCGAAGGTTCGCTTCGGAGAGGCGCTTCTTAGCGGAGACATCGCCCTCGGAAATGCGGATTGCCAGCTCGACCTCCTCCTCGGGGGTGAGAAGCGGTACGCGGCCGATCTCCTTGAGATAGACCTTGACCGGGTCGTCGATGGAGATATTGTCGGCGCTGTCAACGCTGTCGGAACCGCCGGCGCCGCCGACTTCCTCGCCGTTTTCGGTGATGTTCAGACCTTCGATTGACAGATCCTCTTCGATGTCGGTCTCGACGATCTCGATACCCGCCTGCTCCAAAGCGTCATAGAGCTTTTCGAGCTGTTCGGGGTCGATATCCATCTCGCCGATCGCGTCGAGGATATCCTGGTTGGTAATATTACCTTTCGCCTTGCCGAGTTCGGTCAGCTCCTTGACAAGGCTCTTCTTATCTGTTGCAGGTGCAGCCATAATCATATTCCTTTCCAAATGATATATCTCATAATTGATCACTTTTTCTGTTCCGCCAGCTTTTTGAGATAGGCGGCGAGGTTATCCGTCGAAGCGTTCGCGATATCTTTCATGCTCAGCTTCGTGTTCTCGTCGAGGATGATGCGGATATACTCGTCCATCGCCTGAGGGGTGGATTGGATCTCGCTGTAGGAATTCACGATGCGGTAGATCTGGGAGGCTTCGTCGGCGGTGAAATCCGCCGAGACAGCCGTCATGGGATCCTGTCCGTTTTTAATTCTTTGTGAGAAATATATATATAATTTGCGGTTGAATTCGGTGATGAAGTCATCGGATGTCAGCCGTTTTTCGATCAAAGACAGCTTGTCCGGATTGCCGACGAGGAACGAGATCAGGTTTTCCTCAGCGGTCGCGGCGCGGATATTATCACGGTACTGAGGATTGATCTTGTTGTCGCGACCGGAGAGATCCTGTTGGATCTTCTTGAATTCCTCCTTGCGGCGGGTGGATCGCCTGCGCCGTACCAGTCGGTTTATCTGTTCCATGATGGAGGGCTTTGCAACCTCGGTGTCATCGGCGAGCTTTGACGCGTAGATATCGCGTTCCATGGGATTATCCAGCTCAGCGAGGATCTTTACACATTCATTGAGGTAACCGAGCTTGCCCTGCGTGGAGGTCATATCGAAGCTCGCTTTCAGCTTGAACATGCGATAGTCGACGTCGTTGCCGCTCGATTCGAGCAGATTCTTGAACGCCGCGTGACCCTTGTCGCCGTGGCGGCGGATGAACTCGTCGGGATCCTTGCCGTCGGGGATACTCAGGACTCTCACGACGATGCCGGCGCGCCGGAGGATATCGATCGCGCGTGCGGTGGCTTTTTGACCCGCTTCATCGGCGTCATAGCAGATGATGACCTCATCACAGTAGCGCTTCAACAGCGTCGCCTGATCAAAGGTCAGCGCCGTGCCGAGTGTGGCGATGGCTTCTGAGAAGCCTGCCTGGTTCAGCGAGATAACGTCCATGTAGCCCTCGCACAGGATAAAGGAGCGGGACTTGCTGTTCTTCGCATTGTTCAGCGAAAACAGGTTGACGCTTTTATTGAAGACGACGGTGTCGGAGGTATTGAGGTACTTCGGCTTCTGGTCGGTCATGATACGCCCGCCGAAGGCGATCACGTTCCCGCGCACATCAATGATCGGAAACATCACGCGGTTATAGAAGCGGTCGACCACTCCCCTGCCCGATCGGGATTTGAACACCAGATTCGCGGCGATCAGCTCCGATTCGGTGAAGCCCTTTGAGAGCAGATGATCACCGAGAGAGAAGCGTGACTCGGGCGCAAAGCCCAGTCCGAAGTGACGGATGGTGCTGTCTGCAAGTCCTCTGCCGCGCAGGTAAGCGAGTCCCTCGGCGCCTTCTTTCTCGCCGAGCTTCTTGTAAAAGAAACGCGCCGCCTCGCGGTTGGCTTCATAGACGCGTGTCCTCAGCCGCGACATCGAATCATCATAATCGTCCTCGGGCATGCTCATTCCCGCGCGCTGGGCGAGGAACTTCACCGCCTCGAGGTAGTCGAGATTCTCGATCTTCATGATGAACGAGATCACGTCGCCGCCCGCTCCGCAGCCAAAACAGTAGAACGAGCCGTTCTCGGTGTAGATGTTGAAGGATGGGGTCTTTTCCCCGTGGAACGGACAGAGTCCGACAAGGTTGCGTCCGCGGCGCTTAAGCTGCATATAAGATGCGGCAAGCTCACCGAGGTCGTTGCGGTATTTAACTTCGCTGACAAAATCATCCGATAAGCGCATAGTTTCTCTCTCTTTCTCAGGGGATCGCTCCCGTCGCCTTGTCCGACTCTTACCTACAACATACAAGTATTCAAATAGTTTCTCGCTACGCTCGGACAATTATTCAATGCCTCAGTCGGCTATGCCGACAGCTCCTTTTACCAAAAGGAGCCAAATCACAAGTCTTCCATGTATTATTTACGCAAAAATCGGGAGATATCCTTTTTCTTGCAAAAAATTTTCAAAAATCTTTTGTTTACTGCGCAAAAAACTGCGTATTCAGTTCCTCTGCCTGCACTTTTCCCGAGGATTCCTCACTCAGCGCCTTGTTGAAGCCGCTGAGATTATCGCACGGCAGATGAAAACGGACGGTGACGTCGTCTGCAAACACCGCATCGTCAGACACGCCGTCGAATCGTACGATGAGGGACGGGATTTTTCCGTAGAGCGTGTAGGAGCAGCGCAGCTCACAAACGGAGCAGAGCGTCATCACACACTCCCCCGCCTTATCGATGCCCGCCTTCGCCGCCGCGGAATAGGCGCGCACCAAGCCGCCCGCGCCGAGCAGCGTACCGCCGAAGTAGCGGGTCACCACGACAACACAGTCGGTGATGTCGCGCTTGCGGATCGCGTCGAGTACGGGGATGCCCGCCGTTCCCTGAGGCTCGTTATCGTCGCTGTAGCGAGAGATCCCTTCCTCACGGATGACATAGGCATAGACGTTGTGGGTGGCGTCCCAGTGTTTACTCTTGATTTCGTTGATAAAATCGACCGCTTCCCGCTGTGTTGAAACAGGCTTGACGTAGCCGATGAAGCGCGAGCGCTTTTCGACCAGCTCGTCGGAGGCGGCCATTCGGATCGTTTTGTAAGTCGTCATGGTATCGTTGGTTATATTGTGTAAACAACAGTTATGAGATCGGAAACAGTGATTCTCTTTTTGTGGGATTGTCACGGATTGAGAAGAAGCCTCACAATGACCGATAGAGAAAATTAAGGCGGTACTGATGTACCGCCTTATGCTCGGGTTTTCTATTACTCCATACCGAAGCGCTTCTTGAAACGGTCAACACGACCGCCGGTATCAACAAGCTTCTGCTTTCCGGTAAAGAAAGGATGGCACTTGGAACAAATTTCAACACGGATATCTTTCTTGGTAGAACCGGTCTCAATCACATTACCGCAAGCGCAAGTAATGGTAGTCTGGCCATAATTAGGATGGATCTTTTCCTGCATTCCATTCACCTCTTTCGATACAATCCATAGATTAACGGATTAATTATACAACAAGCTTTCGTAAAAAGCAAGTGTTTTTTTATTTTTACAGGATATTTGTCGTTACTGAAACGCCATGTAGTTCGCATATTCGTCGAAGCTCATGTTGTAAGCGCGGATATTGTAGGCGTTTTCCACGCCGACATAGCGGAAAAGCTGGGACGAAAAGCCCAGCCCGCCGACGTTCTCGGCATAGGGATAGCGCAGAATGAAGCCGTAGTCCACGCAGTGGCGGCAAAGCCATTTGTACGCCTCGCCGTTCTCGAACTTGCCCTTGACGTTGTCGTCGAGCTTGACGATCAGACCGGTCTGCTGTTCGCACTCACCCTCACGCGGGGTGGTCAGCTTGACCTGGGATTCCGCCTTGACAAGCGACACCTTCGCGGATTTGCGGTACTTCTTCACAGCGGCGTCATAGCGTTCCTTTTGTTCTTTAAAAGAAATATATCCCTCATTGAGCATCAGTTCATGCCCTGCCGTTTTCGCGGCGTCGAGCATTGCGTTCAGGCTGTCGACCAACTCGGGAGAAACCTTGATCCCCTGACAGTCAACCAGCGCGGGGACATAGCTTTCATTGAGCGGATAGGCAGGGCTGACGACGGACAGAAGCATCGGATCATGCTCAACAGGCTCGGTCGCCACGGACTGCTCAAAGTCCTTGCGCTCCTGCTCTGCCGCCTTCTCATAGCTCTTATAGCCGAAGAAGATGCCGACGGCAAGCACCGCGATCATGACGACCGGAAGGATAAAGAGGAGCGCCCGCTGGGTCTCCATCCGTTTATCCTCGCGCAGCTTCTGTTCCTCAAGGGAACCGCGGCTCACTTTATACGGTTTTAGCTTAGTGCGTCGTCTGTTCAAAACTCTTCCTGCCTTATTATGCTCGATGGCTATCGGGAGGAGCAAGCCCCTCCCCTATATAATTATTTGATCGCCTTGGTGTCGATCTCTTCCTTGGCGAGCTTGATGAACTCCTCAAGCGACATCGAACCCATATCGCCGTCCTTGCGGTGGCGGATGGAAACGGTGTTGTTCTCGATATCCTTGTCGCCGATGACGATCATGTACGGGATCTTCTGGAGCTGAGCCTCACGGATCTTGTAGCCGATCTTCTCGGAGCGGTCGTCGACCTCTACGCGCATGCCGAGATCATCGAGTTCTTTCTTGATCTCATAAATGCGGTCGAGGTGACGGTCGGCGATGGGCAGCAGCTTGACCTGTACGGGAGCAAGCCACAGCGGGAAAGCGCCGGCATACTTCTCGATCAGGAGAGCGAGGGTGCGTTCATAGCAGCCGATGGAGGTGCGGTGGATGATATAGGGGTGCTTCTTCACGCCGTCACGGTCGACATATTCCATGCCGAACTTCTCGGCGATCATCGGGTCGATCTGGATGGTGATGAGGGTGTCTTCCTTGCCGAAAACGTTCTTGATCTGGATATCGAGCTTCGGACCGTAGAAAGCCGCT